>JBFHON010000007.1:0-22123 GCA_041593295.1 Oceanococcaceae bacterium
AACTTGCTGGCGCAATTTGTCGTCGTGCCCGACCCGCGTCTGGCACGCGCAACCATTCTCCATCTGGCCGAGAACCCGACGTGGCCGATCGAATGGGCCTTCGAGTTCATCAGTCTGGTGCGAGCATATTGGCAATATACCGGCGATGCCGATCTGCTCCTGGAGGTTTACCCCCACCTGTTGCCGCGAGTCTTCCCGGAGCGCTGGGGTGCTGGGAGTTTGCTGGTAGAAGTCAATGGTGAGGGGTTGCGGTTGGGGGCAACGGACTTGAAGCCCATCATTGACTGGCCGGCTGCAGAGCGGGCGGGGTTCGTCACCGAGCGTGACCCGGAGATGTCAGTGGTACGTCAGTGGGCAATAGCATCTGCCCGCAGCGCTCGGGCGGCATCTCTTGAATTTTTGGGGTTGCCCACACTTGCCTATTACCAGAGGCAGCGAGCTGTGCTGGAATGGGAGCGCCTATGGCGTATTCCACCAGATAATCTGGTTGTACAGGCCCGGTATTTGCAATCACTTCGGGAGTTGGCAGAGATTGCAACAGTGGTAGGGGATGAGTCGACTGCCTCCCAGTTGTGGGAGCAGGCGAGTCGGGTGCACAGGTTTCTTTTCGACCACTACTACGATGGGGAAAACCAGGCATTTCGGGATGTGCCGGGGCAGCCGGGTTCCTCGTTTCACTCCGCCCTTCACGCGCTTCTCGCTGGTCTGTACCCAGGCGGCGACGAGGGCGCAGTGCTGGAATATCTGGATGTCAATCGCCACCGTGCCAGCGTGTACAGCGCCCATTATCTGCTGCGCGCCTTCTATCAGAATGGGAAGGCAGATTTGGCATTTGAATACATGACGGCGGAGACGCGCAGAAGCTGGCTTGGCATGCTGGGCTCGGGTGCGAGTATGACCACTGAGGCATGGTCAGACGCTGTGAAGCCCAACATGGATTGGAATCATCCCTGGGGCGCCAGCCCGGCACATCATATTGTCGCTGGTGTGGTCGGTTTGACGCCTTCCGCAGCCGGATTTGCAGAAATTGATCTGGTTCCGCAGCCATATGGCTTAAAATGGTTTGAATATGAAGGGGAAACACCGGTCGGCCGTGTGTTCCTGCGATACGAGTCGCAACCCTCCGAGGACCTGTACCGAGTTGAGTTGCCTGCGAACACTCAGGCGGTGCGGATGATTCTGACGTCTGGTCACGCTGCTCATGTGCGCCCTTATCGGGGCGGAACCGAGGCCTTTGGTGACTGGGAGCCTGTACGAGGGGGGGCAATTGCCCTTTCGCCAGGTGGGCGATACGAGGTTCGCGTTGTTCGATAGAGGGTGAGTCTCGTCAAGCTCTGTTTTGCCGGGAATCGTGAGCGAAATCAGTACTTTTCTGCTGGCGGTGGCTGGCGGTGACTTTGTGGAATAGAAAATGCCAGAAAACTCCTACCGAATCTGCAGCAATTGCGTGATGGATACTTCTGACAGTGCCATCCAGTTCAATGTGGACGGGGTATGTGATCACTGCACGGGTTTTGCGTCTGATGTTGCGCCAAATTGGGACACGGGCCCCGCGGGGCGGGCGAGGCTCGAGCAAACCATTGCCAAGGTGAAAGAGGCAGGCAAGGGGCACGAGTTCGACTGCATTCTCGGCATGTCTGGTGGGCTCGACAGTTCTTTCATGCTGCATCTGCTCGTTACCGAGTACGGTTTGCGTCCGCTGGTGTTCCATGTGGACGGCGGCTGGAATACCGATATTGCGGTTAACAACATCCAGATGCTGGTGGAAAAGCTGGGGCTGGATCTGTATACGGAAGTGATCAACTGGGAAGAGATGAAAGACTTCCAGCTGGCTTTCTTCAAGGCCGGTGTTCCGCATCTGGATATCCCGCAGGACCACGCGTTCATCGCGACGCTGTACCACTTTGCCAATAAACACGGCATCAAATACATCATGAACGGAGGCAATTTCTCAACGGAATGTGTGAGGAACCCGCTGGAATGGCTGTATTACGGCACCGACATGGCACAGATTCGGGACATACACGGCAAGTTCGGTACGCGCCCGCTCAAAACCTACCCGTTCAGCTCCATTCTGTTTCACAAAGTCTATCTGCGCTACATAAAGGGCGTGCAGGTAATTCGGCCGCTCAATGACATGCCGTATACCAAGGAGCTTGCCATCCGCACGCTGTCCGAAACGTATGGCTGGCGCCCCTACCCGCAAAAGCACTTTGAAAGCCGTTTCACGCGCTTTTATGAGGGCTACTGGCTGCCGACCCGATTCGGGTATGACACGCGCCGCGTGCAGTATTCATCTCTGATCCTTACCGGCCAGATGACGCGCGCCGAAGCGCTGGAAAAACTCGAGAAGCCGGCGTACGACCCAGAGACCATCGACGAAGAGTTCGAGTACATCGCCACCAAGCTGGGTATCAGCGTGGAAGAACTGCGCCGGTACCATGAAATGCCGCTGAAGACCTTCCGCGACTACCGCAACCAGCAATGGCTGTTTGAACTGGGCGCGCGCATTCTCAAGTTTCTCGGTATCGAGCGGGCGGTCAAGAGGTAACGATGAGCATGCTCGCCATTATTGACTACGGGTCCGGCAACATCGCCGCACTGGTCAATATCTTCAAGCAGTATCGTGTTCCCCATGTGGTGACAGGCAACCCTCGTGAACTGGCAGATGCAGATCGCTTCATTCTGCCCGGAGTGGGGGCATTCGACACTGCGATGAAGACGTTGATGGAGAGCGGTATTGTCGAGACCCTAAACGAGCAGGTGCAGGTTCAGAAAAAACCACTGCTCGGAATTTGTGTCGGCATGCAGCTGCTCGCCGACAGTAGCGAAGAGGGTGAGTTGACTGGCTTCGGCTGGGTGCCTGGGCGGGTGCGCAGAATCAACCCGGAAACCATCGCCCTCCCTCCGCGCTTACCGCACATGGGCTGGAACTCGATTGATGTCATTGCAGACAGTCCGCTCTTCAAGGGCATCGATAAGCAGCACGGGTTTTATTTTTTGCACTCCTATTTCTTTGATGCCAGCGAAGCGCAGCATGTGGCAGCTACGGTTGAGCACGGTGACGTCTTCCCCTGTGCGGTGAGAAACGGGAATGTTTTTGGTGTGCAGTTTCACCCTGAGAAAAGTCACGCGAACGGTGTGCAGCTGCTGAAAAATTTTGCGGAGATGCCCGCATGCTGAGGTCTCGCGTTATCCCCAGTCTGCTGCTGCACGACCGGGGCCTGGTCAAGACGCGTAAATTCGGGGACCACAAATACGTGGGCGACCCCATCAATGCGGTCAAGATTTTCAACGAAAAGCAGGTTGATGAGCTGGCAATCTTTGATATTGATGCGACCGTTGCGAATCGTGGTCCAGACTTCGACCTGCTGCGGGGGATCGCCGTGGAAAGTCGAATGCCGCTTGCGTACGGAGGCGGGGTTCGTTCCGCGGAAGATGCGGTGCGACTGGTCTCCCTGGGTTTCGAGAAAGTTTCGGTCAGCTCTGCCGCTCTGGAGCGGCCCGCCCTGATTGAGGAAATTGCACATGCCGTGGGGCGCCAAAGTGTCGTCCTGACTCTGGATGTGCGCCGGAGCCTGCTCGGCAAGTATGAAATCTATACCCACAACGGCCGTAAAAAAAGCAAGACGCGTTTCATTGATTTTCTGTCACAGGCGGAAGAGCGGGGTGTAGGAGAGATCGTGATCAACGCCATTGACCGCGACGGCATGATGGAGGGCTATGACCTGGCGCTGGCGCAAAAAGTCCGCGCTGTGACGACGGGGCCGCTGACCTTCCTCGGTGGTGCCGGGACGACCCAGCATCTGCAGGAGCTGATTGATCAGGTTGGTGTCGTAGGTGCTGCAGCTGGCAGCCTGTTTGTCTTCAAGGGCACCTATCGTGCTGTTCTCATCACCTATAGCCGGCCCTAGGCGGCACGTACATTCCCCATGAAACAGGTACTTCAAGATTTATCGTCAGGTCAGTCCACAATCGTGGATGCGCCAGCACCACGAGTCCGTGCTGGTGGTGTGCTGATTCAAAGCCGGGTTTCCCTGATCTCCGCTGGGACCGAGCGGATGCTGGTGGACTTCGGTAAGGCGGGGTTGCTCGCCAAGGCTCGTCAGCAACCGGACAAGGTCGTTCAAGTCCTTGAAAAGGCGCGTACCGATGGGGTGGTCACCACCATTGATGCGGTTCGCTCCAAGCTGGCCCAGCCGTTGCCACTGGGCTATTGCAATGTCGGGCGGGTCCATGCCGTGGGGGCTGGTGTCGACGGGCTGAAACCGGGTGACCGAGTGGTATCGAACGGTCCTCACGCTGATGTGGTGCATGTGGCAAAAAACCTGTGCGCCCGCATTCCCGAGTCGGTCGATGACGAGTCTGCAACATTCGTCGTTGTCGCCAGCATAGGCCTGCAGGGGATTCGTCTGGCGCAACCCACCCTGGGCGAGGCGTTCGTGGTCACCGGCGTAGGGCTGATCGGTTTGCTGACTGTTCAGCTGCTCCGTGCCCACGGCTGCCGTGTCCTCGCCATTGATTTTGACGAAGCCAAACTGGCACTGGCAAGGCAGTTCGGTGCCCAAACATGTAATCCGGCCCGCGGTGAGGATCCGGTTGCCGCAGGTCAGGCGTTCAGCAGGGGGCAGGGGGTGGATGGCGTGATAATCACGGCCTCCACGAGCGCTTCCGAGCCGGTGACGCAGGCCGCGAGGATGTCGCGCAAGCGCGGGCGAATTGTTCTGGTTGGGGTGACCGGCCTGGAACTCAATCGGGCGGATTTCTACGAAAAGGAGCTGAGCTTTCAGGTGAGCTGCTCCTATGGCCCCGGTCGCTACGATCCGAGCTATGAGGATGGTGGACAGGACTACCCGCTGGGATTCGTCCGCTGGACAGAGCAGCGAAACTTTGAGGCCGTGCTTGACATGCTGGCATCCGGGCAACTGGATGTGAAGCCCTTGATCAGCAAGCGCTACAGTTTCGAGAACGCTGCTCAGGCCTATGCAGATCTGACGAACGACAAGTCAGGTCTGGGCCTGCTGCTTGAGTATTCGGCGCCTGAAGATCAACGACTGAAGGCGCAGGTGACCCTCTCCGGGACGGCAAGGCTGCGTCAGGACAAACCTGTACTCGGGGTGATTGGCGCCGGGAACTATGCTTCACGCATATTGATCCCCGCCTTCAAGGCGGCTGGTGGCCAGTTGCATACGCTGGTTACCGCAGGGGGGGTCAATGGGGTCATTCATGGGCAGAAGGCCGGTTTCCGCTTTGCTTCCTCCGATGCTGAGGCTGTGATCAGTAGTGAGGAAATCAATACGCTGGTCGTTGTGACACGCCACGACACCCATGCGGACTTCGTGGCCAGGGGGCTTGCAGCAGGGAAGAGCGTTTTCGTTGAAAAGCCGCTGGCTATCGATGCCGGCGGCCTGAAGCAGGTCCGCGATGCCTTTGCAAGCGTGGACAGCGAGCAGGGGCCGCAGCTGATGGTCGGCTTCAATCGCCGATTCGCACCCCAGGTGCAAAAAATGAAGCAGCTGCTGGATGCCGTGAAGGAGCCCAAGACCTTCATATTGACGATGAACGCCGGTGCGATCCCGGCAGGGCACTGGACGCAGGATCTCGCCGTTGGTGGGGGGCGCATCATTGGCGAAGCTTGCCACTTCATAGATCTGCTGAGGTTCCTTGTCGGGGAATCCATTATTGCTGTCCATGGCGAGCGCATGGGCGATGCCCCCGGAGTCGCCACGCCGGAGGATAAGGCAACATTGACGCTGCGATTCGCAGACGGGTCAATGGGTACCATCCACTACTTTGCCAACGGAGCGGCAAGCTTCCCGAAGGAGCGTGTCGAGGTGTTTGCAGCAGGGCGTGTCCTGCAACTGGATAACTTTCGAAAATTGCGTGGCTATGGGTGGCCTGGTTTTCGGCGAATGAATCTGTGGAGGCAGGACAAGGGGCAATCCGCCTGCGCAGCAGCTTTTCTGCAGGCGCTGGAGTGCGGTAAACCGGCGATTCCCGTGGAGGAGATCTTTGAAGTCGCCCAGGTGACGCTGGATGCAGCGGAACAGCTGCGCAAACAGTAAGGCGCCTCCTGAGAATGCGGGACAAGCTGCGTACGGCATGGGCACTGGGTGCTCGCAACATCATGCGCGTGCTGCTGTATCGCCTCAGTTTGCGTTGGGGCTTGAACGCGGCGCAGAGGGCTCCGAAGCAGGCGCCGCAGTCTCCATTCTTTGTCGCGCGGAGGCGAGGTCCGGCACCCGCGCCTGTATGGAATGCGTGGCCTGAAAATGCACGGCTGTTCGGCTGGTTCCCGTTCAATGCTGGGGAACAGCCCCCCGACTGGGCGCAGAATCCTTTCACTGGCCAGTCCTTTCCCGCTCCCGAGCGGCCGTGGTGGCGCATTGAAGACTTTGACCCGGCTGTGGGTGACATCAAGCAGTTGTGGGAGTTGTCCCGCTGGGACTGGGTGCTTGCCTTCGCGCAACAGGCTCGTGCGGGGAACGAGGGTGCGCAAAATCGTATCAATGCCTGGCTGAGCAGTTGGCTCGCTGCCAATCCGCCGATCACCGGCCCCAATTGGAAGTGCGGCCAGGAAGCGGCGATCCGTGTCATCCGGCTGGTTCTGGCATCGGTGATTACCGGCGATGAGCAGCGTCCTGCCGCCGGTCTGCTTGACCTCATTGAGCTGCACCTGCGTCGCATATCGCCCACCGTTGCCTATGCAATAGCGCAGGACAATAACCATGGCACATCGGAAGCAGCAGCACTGTTCGTGGGGGGGAACTTTCTACAACGAGCCGGGCGTTCCACAGGGCGGCGTTGGGAGCGCGCCGGTCGTCGGCTCCTGGAGAATCGGGTCTGTCGCCTGGTAGGGGCCCAGGGAACATTCAGTCAGTATTCAGTGAATTATCACCGCCTTATGCTGGATACCTTGAGTGTGGCGGAATGGTGGAGGCAACGTCAGGCACTGGCCCCTTTTTCGGCAAAGCTGCTGGTCCGCGCCTCCGCGGCAACGCACTGGCTTTATGCGATGACCTCGGAGGAGAACGGTGATGCACCGAATATCGGAGCTAACGACGGCGCCTTGCTGCTGCCCCTTGCAGAAGTGGATTACCGCGATCACCGACCAAGCATTCAGCTGGCGATGGCGCTGTTTGTTGGCAAGCGCGCATACCCGAAGGAGGCTTCCTGCAACGCGTTGCTCCGCTGGCTCGAAGTAGATGTGCCGGTACGTCCAGCAAAGCCGGTGGAGTCATTGCTGGCCGCAGATGGAGGTTTCGCCTGCTTCCGCTGCGGTGACGCGTTGGCCGTGGTGCGTTTCCCACGATTCCGCTTTCGACCAGGGCATGCAGATGCCCTGCACCTGGATTTATGGGCCGGGGGTCTGAACCTGCTGCGCGACGCTGGGACATACAGCTACAACTCGACTGAAGGTGACACCCCGGACCTGGCGGCAACCGCCAGCCACAATACGATCGAGTTTGACCGCAGGGACCAGATGCCTCGGCTGACAAGGTTCCTTTTTGGCGGCTGGCTGGCTGATGCCAGTGTTACTCCCATTGAGGCGCTTCCCGGTGGCATTCACTTTTCGGCGGAGTACACAGATCGTCACGGCGCCCGCCATCGTCGTGAGGTAAGCCTGACCTCGACGAGTGCCCGGATTTGCGATGTGGTTGCGGGATTTGATCAATCTGCCGTGTTGCGTTGGCGGCTGCGCCCCGGGAAGTGGGTGATCACGCAGACGACAAGCCGTGGGATAATTATTCGCGACACAAGTGCCCCCGACTTTGAACTCGCCGTCAATCTGTCAGTCACCCCGGTGCGGACCGAGCTTGTGTCGGGATGGGAGTCACGCTACTACCTGGAGAAAAGCCCGGTGTCGGTACTCGAAGTCGAAGTCGATACCGCTTGTGAGATGAATACCCGGGTTCAGTGGCAATAATGAGAATTCTGTACTTCCATCAGCACTTTTCCACGCCTCAGGGCGCCGCCGGAATTCGCTCTTACCAGATGGCGAGACGCCTGATCGAGCGTGGTCATCAGGTCACGCTGGTGTGTGGAAGCTACGGTGCTGGAAACACGGGTCTGCAGGGGGAGTTTGTCCGCGGGCGACGCAGCGGTGTGGTTGATGGCATCACGATTATCGAGTTTGATCTGGCTTATTCAAACGCCGACGGTTTTATCAAGCGCATTGCGACCTTCATCCGCTTTGCACTGCGAAGCATCGGACTGGCACTGAATCAACGTTACGATGTGCTGTTTTCCACGACGACGCCGCTTACTGCTGGATTGCCGGGAATTGCCGCGCGCTGGTTGCGTGCCAAGACCTTTGTGTTTGAGGTGCGCGATTTGTGGCCGGAGCTACCTCGGGCGATGGGAGTCATCCGTAACCCGCTAGTGCTGTGGGCAATGGGTGTGCTCGAATGGTTGAGCTATCGCTCCGCGCATAGACTGATCGGGCTTTCTCCCGGCATCGTCAACGGCATTACGGGGCGTGGAGTGCCTGCAGACCGCATTCGCATGGTGCCGAATGGCTGTGACCTTGAGATTTTCGCGAGTGAGATCGCTCCTTGGCGTCCGGCTGAGGTGAGGCCTTCGGATTTGCTTGCCGTGTTTACCGGAACACACGGGCTGGCTAATGGACTTTCCGCGGTGCTTGATGCGGCTGAGGTGTTGCAACGTCGTGGGCGATCCGATATCAAGTTGCTGCTGGTTGGGCAGGGGCAGCTCAAGGCATCTTTACAGCGAGCTGCGCAACGCGATCAGCTCCATAACGTGCTGTTTCACGACCCGGTCGATAAGCAGCGGCTGTCAGGGTTGATGAAGAGCGCCAACCTTGGTCTTCAGGTTCTGGCCAACGTCCCCGCTTTCTACTACGGCACCTCACCCAACAAGTTTTTTGACTATCTCGCAGCTGGCTTGCCCGTGCTCAATAATTACCCGGGCTGGCTGGCCGAGATGATCGAGAAGCACGGCTGCGGGCTTGCCGTGCCCCCGGACAGTCCGGAAGCATTTGCGGATGCGCTGATTTATGCGGCTGATCACCGGGAGGAGCTGCAGGAAATGGGTGCCAGAGCGCGCGCACTTGCTCAGGCGCAGTTTGCCAGAGAAAACCTGGCAGACCAGTGGGTAGACTGGGTGGCGCAGGAATGACTCGGGGCAGCCCGCAATGAAACGTGCGTTCGATGTGGCAGTGGCGGCACTCATGCTGCTCGCGTTGTTGCTGCCGATTGGATTGATAGCGCTCCTTGTGCGCTGGCGACTGGGTTCGCCCGTGCTGTTTTGTCAGCTGCGGCCGGGGCGTGATGGCCGTCCGTTCGAAATGATGAAGTTTCGAACCATGACGGATGCCTGCGATGCGCAAGGCGAGTTGCTTCCGGATGAGTTGCGATTGACGCGTTTTGGTCGATTCTTGAGGGCCTCGAGCCTCGACGAGCTGCCTGAACTGGTGAATGTGCTGCGCGGAGACATGAGCCTGGTGGGCCCCCGTCCGTTGTTGATGGAGTACCTGCCCCTTTACTCAGCCGAGCAGGCCCGTCGGCATGCCGTTCGGCCTGGGTTGACCGGTTGGGCACAGGTGAATGGCCGCAACGCCCTCAGCTGGGAAGAAAAATTCGCACTGGATTGCTGGTATGTCGATCACCAGTCGTTCTGGCTGGATCTGCGTATTCTGTTGCTTACGGTGAAAAAGGTACTCGTCCGGGAGGGGATCAGCGCGGAGGGGGATGTCACAATGCCGAGATTTACCGGTTCGAGTCGTACATGAAGCTGTTCGGGGTCTATGGAGCGAGTGGCTGCGGGCGTGGGATCATGCCTCTAGTGCGCTTTCAGGCGGAAGCAGCCTACGGTCAGGGGGCTCGCTGTGTGTTCATTGACGACGCTGCGACAGAGCAGGAAATCAACGGCCACCACGTCATGCGGTTCGCGGATTTTCTGGCGTCGCCGGCGGCTAGCCGTCAGGTGTGCCTCGCCATTGCAGATGCGCAGATACGCCGCGATCTGGACCGGCGTTGCGCCGAGGCCGGTATCGGATTTTTCTCGGTGCGGGCGGCAAACGTGGTGGAAATGGACGACGTTCAGCTTGGTGAAGGCGCCCTGCTGTCTCCCTTTGTGACGTTGACGTCAAACATCCGTATTGGACGCCATTTTCAAGCCAACCTCTATTCCTATGTCGAGCATGACTGCGTGATCGGCAATTTCGTCACGTTTGCTCCCGGTGTGCATTGCAATGGCAACGTCCACATCGGTGACGGCGCTTATGTTGGCGCTGGGGCCATTCTTCGGCAGGGCGCACCGGGGCGCCCACTTCGGATTGGTGCGGGAGCCGTGGTTGGCATGGGCGCAGTTGTTACGCGAGATGTCCCTGCGGGTTCAACTGTCGTCGGCAACCCGGCACGACGGTTTGTCAAGGAAAAAAGCTCATGCTGAATGGTCCGTTTTCCCCCTGGCCGTCCTTCACGGCGGAAGAGGCCGAAGCGGTTAGTCGCGTGCTGCTTTCCAATCGGGTGAATTACTGGACCGGAAGTGAAGGGCAGGCGTTTGAGGAGGAGTTCGCGCGCTGGGTGGGGGTGGAATATGCCATCGCGTTGGCCAATGGCACGAACGCTCTGGAAGTCGCCCTGGAAGGGTTGGGTATCGGTCCTGGAGATGAGGTCATCACTACGCCGCGCACCTTCCTGGCGTCGGTGTCGGCCATCGTGAAAGTCGGGGCAACCCCTGTTTTCGCCGATGTTGACCGCGATACGCAGAACATCACAGCCCTGACGATCAGGCCGCATATCACCCCGGCAACTCGGGCCATCATTGCCGTGCACTTGGCCGGGCAGGCCTGCGACATGGACCCCATCATGTCTCTGGCCGGCGAACACCAATTGAAAGTCGTTGAAGACTGTGCGCAGGCCCATGGTGCCCGTTATCGGGGGCGTTCGGTAGGAAGTATCGGCGATGTGGGGTGCTGGAGTTTTTGCCAGGACAAGATCATGACCACCGCAGGCGAAGGGGGCATGGTCACGACCAGCGACGAAGCATTGTGGAGGAAAATGTGGAGTGCAAAGGACCATGGCAAGAGTTACGCAGCGGTTCATGAGACGAGTCATCCCCCGGGGTTTCGCTGGTTGCACGAGTCATTTGGTTCCAACTATCGCATGACGGAAATGCAGGCTGCGGTTGGTCGCATCCAGCTGAAACGGATGCCTGCATGGACACAGGCGCGGACAGCCAATGCACAAAAAATTCGGGGGGCTGCCTCATCGGTTCCGGCGTTCCGGGTGCCGCCACTGACATGCAGCGGTGCATGTGGGACTGCGGCATGCGCAGGTTGCCAGCACGCCCACTACAAATGCTATGTCTTCACTGATGTCCACGCGCTGGCTGATGGCTGGGACCGGGATCGCATCATGCGTGAAATTGTTCAGCGCGGTGTCCCCTGTTTCAGTGGTTCCTGCTCGGAGGTTTATCGTGAAAAGGCCTTCGATCAGACGCCGTGGAGACCACGGAAGCCGTTGAGCGTTGCGCAGGAACTGGGTGAGACCAGTCTGATGTTTCTGGTGCACCCAACACTCACGGCTGCGGAGCTCGAGAAGGCCACGGCGGTGATTGTGGCGGTAGGACGTGAGGCATCGCGGACGACCCGATAACGAATTTCGGCGGGAATTGACCAAAATTTGACAAGCACCGGGGGCGCACAGTGCTACGCTGGCAGTATTGCGAGTGTAAGGAGTCACCCCATGCCGATCAAAAATCTGGCGCAACGCAGCTGCATTGCGTTGATTGCTTTCTGGGCTTTGAATGTCGGGGCTAGCTCCTACATTCCGATGTCAGACCAATCCTTGGCGGCCAATGCGCCAGTTATCGTCTCGGGGGTCGTGGACTCTGCGGGTCCGGGGCCGAATGCGTTAAGTCAGACCGATTACGGTGTGCGCGTCACCGAGGCATTTCGCGGTGCTCCGGGGAACTGGGTCACAGTCCGGATGGCTGGTGTTCTGGACGCATCTCGGGGTGGCCTGGTCATTGAGGGTATGCCGCGCTTTGCTCCGGGGGACGAGGTGATTCTGTTCCTGCACCCCCGGGCTGATGGTGCCTATGGCATTGCCCAATACTTCCAGGGTGCCTTTCGCCTGGAAACCCTCGATGGTGGACAGAAAGCCTGGGTCCGGCGAATAACCGGCGCCAAGGTCATGGATTCACCTGTCATCAAGGCCGCCAGGGAGCCTGATGGGCAGGTGCGTGATCAAACGGCATTCGTGCAGTGGTTGCGCAAGGGCGCGGCGGTAGCACCCGCGGAGTATTGGGTCTCTGGCCGGGTGGCGCCGGCCCGCCAGCAAAAATATGCACAACTCATTGCCGGTGGGGCACCTTTCCGCTGGTTCGACTTTGACTCGGGCGGTTCGGTAACTTTCGTGGCTAACCCCGAAGGCTATACGGACGGCGGTGGAAATCCTGGCGCGGGTTTCGGCGACTTCCAGGCCGGCCTGGCGGCATGGTCCAATGGTGGCGGCAGCATTTCCTACGTCTACGGTGGTGCGCAAACTGCAACAGGAGGCCTGGGCGCTTATGACAATGTCAATGCGATCCACTGGGAGGACCCGCTGAACGAAATTGCGGGATCATTCGACTGCGCAAGCGGAGGGACGCTGGCGCTGGCAGGGCCAAAGTCCCAGGGTCAAGGCACCTTTGGGGGGACGACATACAACGTGACCGTCGAGGGTGATGTGGTTACCCAGGACGGCGCCGGTTGCTATTTCGATATCAATGGACTGGCAGCGGAGGTGTTCGCACACGAACTTGGCCACACACTCGGCTACGACCACCCCTGTAACAACGACCCTTCGTGTCAGGCGCTGATGCGTGCATCCGCTCATGGTGATGGCCGGGGAGCCGCGCTCTCCAGTGATGAAGTGGCCGGGATCAATGCCGTGTACCCCGCGACTTTGCCAACGCCGACACCGGTGCCTGCGACGCCGACACCGGTGCCTGCGACTCCAACACCGGTGCCTGCGACTCCAACACCGATACCCGCGACGCCAACACCGGTGCCTGCGACTCCGACGCCGGTACCGGCGACGCCGACACCAGTGCCAGCGACCCCGACTCCGGTACCTGCGACTCCGACGCCGGTGCCAGCGACACCAACACCGTTGCCAGCGACTCCCACGCCTGTACCGGTGACATCGACCCCCGCGCCGGCGACGCCGACACCGGCGGCAACCACGCCAACGCCGGCTCCGGTGACGCCGACCCCCGTTCCGGCAACGCCCACACCGGAACCCACGACGGAGGTCACGCCCCCACCGGCCACACCCACTCAGACCCCGGCGACCCCTACTCCGGAGCCAACGGTTGTGGCGACCCCTCCGCCGGCAACACCTACCCCGATTCCTGCCACACCCACCCCCGAACCCGGCACATCTGTCACCGTCAATGCGTCGACCGACAACGGGCCCATCGAGGTGGAACTGACAACTTCGGCAGGACGGTTTTTCGACGGAGTCACTGTGTCGAATCTGGGTTCAAGAGACGCTTCGGGTTACCGGGTGCCATTCGGGGTATACGACTTTGCCGTGGTTGGGCTCGAGTTGGGGGGGACGGTCGAAATGACACTGCAACTTCCATCGGGCGTAGCAGCGGAAGAGCTGCTCAAATGTGATGACAGTGTGTGCGACCCCTATCCACTGGCCAGTGTTTCGGCAGATGGAAGGACCTTAAGCTGGTTCCTTACCGATGGGGGTTCCGGTGATGCCGACGGCCTGGTAGACGGGCGCGTGGTCGACCCGGCGGCTCCGGCGGTGAAAGTGTCCAAGAGCTCCGGCAGCGGTGCATTCAGCTGGTTCACGGCCCTGTTATTGGTCCTGCTCGCGGGGAGCGGGCGGAGGCTTCGGTTCCAGCTCCGCTAGATAGTGTGCGGTAGCGCCTGCCGGAACAGGGGGGAATGCATCCCTGTTCCGGTTTGGTTCGTTGCTGGCAAATCAGTGATAATGACGCCGGACAATAAAATCCGCTTGGGGTTCCGCGTAAGGCGATGAAAAATCAGATCAAGCGCACCAGCGGTTTTCTGCTGGGCTTGAGTCGCTCGCAGAAGCGCTGGCTGCAAATGCTGACGGATGGGGCGGGTATCGTACTGGTACTGATGGTCTGCGGAACTATTTCGTGGAGCATGCCCGTTACCATTCTGATGGTCGCCGCTGCGGCGATCGCAGCTGCCAGCGTTGCGATGATGAATGCTCGTGGTGTCTACCGGGCATGGGTGCGCTATCTGTCCTCGAGCACGGGGCTTGAGCTACTTTCCGCTGCAATTGGCATTACGCTGGCGATGAGCGTGGTGCAACGCATTCATACCGGGGACTGGCCCGGGGCGGCATCGGCCCTGGATGTTTTTAGTCTTGTCGCTCTTGTCCTTATCGCGCCACGCCTTGCTACACGCGCAGTATTTACCTGGGCGGGTGATTTGGAGCGCGAGCAGGTTGCAATCTATGGGGCCGGCCCGGCCGGCCGGGAACTGGCTGCCGCGCTGCAGGCAGGTTCCACCTTCAATGTCGTGACCTTTCTCGATGACAACAAGGCGCTGCACGGCTCCAGCGTCATGAATATCACCGTGCGGGGGCCTGACTTTCTGCCGCGGGCGCTGGAAAATGGCGTGACGCGTGTGTTGCTCGCGATGCCCAGGCTCAGTGTTGGCCGGCGTAGGCGGATCGTCGAGAAGCTGGGTGAGCATCGGGTTGCAGTCCAGACCATTCCGAGCTTTTCCGATCTGGTGCACGGCCGCTCCGTGGTGGATCAGCTGCGCGATCTGACAGCGCTGGATCTTCTCGGGCGCGATATTGTCCCGCCAATCCGCGAGTTGGTTGAGCACGATGTCCGTAACCGCGTGGTGCTGGTAACTGGCGCCGGGGGATCAATCGGCTCGGAAATTGCCAGGCAGGTGCAGAAACTTCAGGCTTCGAGGCTCATCTTGCTCGATCACAGCGAGCCGGCCCTCTACCAGATTGAGCGAGAGCTACGGGAGTCCCCGGTTGCCTCGGCAACGCCGGTAAACGCGGTACTGGGAACCGTGCGTGACGCCGAAGTCATGAAGGCTTTGATGCAGCAGTTTGACGTCGAAACGGTGTACCACGCGGCGGCGTACAAGCACGTTCCGATTGTGGAGAGCAATATCAGCGAGGGCGTTCGGAATAACCTTCTGGGCACCTGGTCGGTTGCATCAGCCGCAGCCGAGGCGGGTGTGGAGAGCTTCGTGCTCATTTCTACGGACAAGGCCGTCCGTCCTACGAACATCATGGGGGCCACCAAGCGTGCGGCGGAGCTCTGCGTGCAGGCATTGGCGAAGGTCCATTCACGGACCCGGTTCTCCATTGTCCGTTTTGGCAATGTGCTCGACTCTTCGGGGTCTGTGGTGCCGCTCTTTCGACAGCAGATCGCAGCAGGCGGACCCGTTACGGTTACCCATGCCGATGTGATCCGGTATTTCATGACGATCCCGGAGGCGGCTCAACTGGTTATTCAGGCGGGGGCCATGGGGAAAGACGCGGAGGTGTTTGTCCTCGATATGGGTGACCCTGTCCGCATTATGGATCTTGCGAAGCGCATGATTCACCTGGCCGGTCTTGAGGTCAGCAATGACCGTACGGAAGGTGGCATTCCAATCGAAATCACGGGCCTGCGGCCCGGCGAAAAGCTCTATGAAGAGCTGCTGGTGGATGGAACGGAGAAAAAGACGCGTCATCCCCGAATCCATATGGCGGATGAGCCCTCTTTGAGTTTGATCGAGTTCACTCGACTGCTTGAGGTGCTTCAGAGATCGCTGGCAGCGGGTGACGCTGTCCGTGTGCGTCAGTCATTGCTCGAATTTCCGGTGCAGTATTCGGTGCCATTGAACAATGCGCAATCCGTTCAGAGTCAGTAGGCTCGGGAATCTAAATCGCGCTGTCTAGCGCAGCGCAACTGGTAGTAAATTCAACATGCCCAAGTCCCTGGCGGCTCCTGCCGCGGCAGTTCTTTTAGCTTCGCTGTGCCTAGGCTACCCGTACACTTCTTCGGGAGAAACGCTATTGGCGCCGCGCTTCCTCTCCGATCAGGGGTACACCGGCTATGTGAACACACCTTCAGCGTTTGTCACCCCGGAAGGCCGGTTGTCGTTCCTGTGGACGGACGCGGTGCCATCGGCGGATACGCGTGATTACCTTTTGTACGATCAGGCTGATAACTACCTTCTCTCGATGGGCATGTTTCCCCGCCTGGAATTCAGCGCCCGATTAACGAACTCGGGAGAAAATGGATTCGGCGCGAACGCCAATGCGTTTACCTCGCCAGCGGAAGGGCAGCGCGATCTGTCGACAAATGCCAAGCTGAATATCTGGTCGTCTCAGAGCGGGCTGGGCGCGGCGCTGGGTTTGCAGGACGCGAGTGGCAATGGTCACTTCACGTCTACCTACGGCGTTCTGTCCTATCGCTATCAGCAATGGGAGGGCTCGATCGGCTATGCGACAGGCCGCATGGACGGAATCTTTTACGGCTTGAGCCGCCAGCTGGGGCGGTTTGTGCGGGTGTCGGTGGATGACGATACCGTACAGCGCGTTGGCGCAATTGACCTGCATAGCGCCAACCTGCTGCCCGGTTTTACGCTGGTTGGGCGCTACCGGGTGTTCAACAGCGGCCCTAACGCAGAGCCGGGTTTCAGTGCGGGTTTCGAAGCGGAACTGGGACGAGGGAAGCAGTGGCGGGCAGCCGGAAGGGCTGCTGTTCTGGCGGATAAAGAACAGAATCGCCGCCGGTTGCGTCTGGCCCGTTTGAGTCAGCGGGGGGACGAACAGGGGTGTCGCCCAGCGTTGTACCGGGAGGCCAAGAAGGCCGGTCTGGAGCGTGTGCGCCTGACCGTGATGGAGACGGATGCCGGTTCACGCATGGTTTTCGCCTTTGACGCACGTCGCTATGCACACTCGCCTGCGGACGCGCCGGGGGTGGCCTTGGGGCTGATTTCCTCCATTTGTAGCCCGGCCGCGGATACCGAGATTGTGATCCAGGTTGCTGATGATGGCGCGCCCAAATTCTGGGTCGCGGCAGCTGCTCAGGAGGTTCAGGCGTATTACGCAGGCGCCGGACAGGCTGCGCCTCCGCTAACGTTCGGGCTCGGTGCGCATTTTGCGCACTCCGGTTTGGGGGCGCGAAGCCTTCCCGAGATCGATGTTCAGCTGGGACCGGAGCTTCGCTACACCGTTGCAACCGAGGTCGGGGTGCTCGACTATTCTGCGGGTGTTCGGACGCGTGTCAGCACGCCACTCTGGTGGGGGGCATCGTTCGATGCCGTGGGGATCGATTCGGCGGGTAAAACCGATGACTTCAATCGGGGAGAAGTGTTCGCGAACTCATCGTTGAAGTCAGGGTGGGTGTCGCGGTCGCTTGTGCAAACCGTTCCACTCTGGGGCTACGGCGCGCTGCGGGGACACTACGGGCGCAGCAGTATCTTCGACCGGGATCGGGATGTGACCATTGGCGAGCTGGTGCTCTATCCGATTCCGCAGTCCGGGCTGCAGCTGGAAACCCGGTATTCCTCCTATGAACTGAGGCCACGGGCAGTTGACCAGCTGTATCAGCCTCCAGAAGGCAAGTATTCAGCGTGGACAGGGTCCGTGCGCTACATGTTTGGCAGCAGCGGGACGCTGATTGACCTGACCTGGGGCCGGTATCACTACGGTGACGAAGGGGCGCACCTGCGTCTGGAGCGATTCTTCGGAGATACCGGAATTGCCATGCTGTATCTGCGTGACCGCGACGTCGAGAACGAGGCCCTGTCGGTTCAGGTGTCGATTCCGTTTGGTGGCCGCCAGAGCGCTGCACTGGGGCCGGTGACGGTGGGGTCCAACCCGGGCTGGGTGACCGGGCTGACGACCATCATCAATGCGGAATCCAACTTTTTGCGTCCGAACCTGTTGCGGGAAGTCCTCCCCACGGACACTCTGGGTCGTCAGTACCTCAGCCGCAATCGCCTGAGCCGCAGCTACCTGCAGGCCAGTTGGCCGCGTATGCGTAACGCCTTTGAGTCGTTTGTGAGCTATGACTGAATCAACTGGCAACTAGAGCGAGGCGCTGAGAAGCGGGGCCATGCAGATCATTCTGCACTGTGGGCACTTCAAGACGGGTACCACCGCATTTCAGAGTGAGTTGGCGCGGCGGAGGAGTCGGCTGCTCGCTGCCGGTGTCTTTGTTCCTGGCGCTCCGAAGGGCAATCATGGCTATCTGCTGAACCCGCGGCGAGCCGAGCGTCTTCGTTCCTTGTCCGGGGCACTTCGCGAAGAGCTGCATCGGGCGCAGTCTGCTGGCGCCCGCTACGCAGTCATGTCGGCTGAGGTGATGGCTCACCTCAATGAGAACCAGCTGGAAATGGTGCGTAGTGTGCTGCAGCCCTGGCCCGTTCTGCCCGTCCTGGTACTGCGCCCATGGGCGACTGCGCTGCCCTCCCGCTATACACAGAATGTCGTCAGTGGCGACTGGCAGTCGTTGCCGGCCTGGCTGGGTTCACTGGCAATTGCCGGGCAGCGCCACCCGGATGCGGATTTCAGTCTGGTGGTGCATCGATTGCGGCGGGTATTTGGTGCCGTATGGGTTGCACCCTACGGGCAGGATGCTGCCCTGGAAATGCTGTCGACGCTGATTCCTGATGTACGCCGCCTGGAGCGCCTGGGCGATCGCGCGCCAGTGGAAAACAGAAGTATGCCGTGGCAAAGGCGCGAAATGCTGCGGTTTGTCAATGCCGTGGTCGGTGCATCCTTAGGCCGCCGTCACGATGCCAAGAATGCTCAGGCCGCAGGTTGCAGCGAAGAATTTTTTCCGTTGCTGCTGCGCCCCTGGCTGGAGTCAGCCATTGCTGAGGCTCACCCATGGACGGTGGCACTGCATGAGTGTGTTGGGGCCGTGCAGAGAGAGTGCAGCTGGGGAGAAGTGGGCGCATTCATTCAGCAATGGAATGTGTCCCTGCAGGCCGAGTTTGCCGAGCCTGCCGTCAGGGTCTGTGGTGCTCGGCTCGCGTGGACGCGCTTTGCCGAGGCCCCATTGGCCTCAGCAAGCTGGTCTGATTTCTCGGCAGTAGACACGCAGGGTCTCGCCAGTGCAGTGCTCATGCACTGGCAAAAAGCACAGCGCCCCTGAAGCAATGGGATCAGGGGAAGGTGACCTGATCGGGTGAGCCCTCGAACGTTTCCGTGAAGCCACGAATGTACGAATGGGTGGATGTGCTCACGTAATTGGCCGTTGCATCTCCGTAAAAGCGCTCCTTGATGCCGAACCCGAGTACGGGAAGGCCGCGCACATATGCGGCACTGAAGGTGTTGGGGGTCGGGCCGGCGACGATAAAGCCCATGGACGCGCCATCTTCGGGGTACTCACCGGCGGTTGCGATGGGGGCGAGGTCCACCGGGGCAACGGTTGCGGTGGAGCCGACATTGATCTGATCGACTCGCCCGTAGAGATCCAGTTCCATCTTTGCCCACCCGGCCGTAGGTTCCAGGTTTGCGAGGACTGAGTTGGCATTGATTGCGCGCGTGGGTTCGGAGCCCAGAATGGGTGTTTGCGAGAAGTACATGACGTTCGAGCCGTAGCACAACTGCGCGCCGAGATTGGTTGCAGGCTCATTGAGTGCAACCAAATCGCCAAGTACGGATGGCAAGACTTCCAGCAGGGTCGAGGCGTCGGTGGCGGTGCCGTCGTTGTCGACCTGCTCGCCGGCCCGGTTCAGCGCAGCCAGTGCCACGTCGTTGCAGGCCTGGGCGGAAGATCGATCGCCAGCAGTCGTCTGGCCGAACGCTTCGCGAAATGGGGGGTATGGGGCGTCTTCAGGCAGGCCGGCTGCTGCCTCGATCGTCGGTGCGCTGGAAACGGGATTCTCCAGTGCATAGGCACGCAGCGTTTCCCGCAGGATGGATTCCGGACGTGCGGTGGGTGACAGCAGGTCGGTGCCGAACGGTGCAGTCAGGATGGGGGCGGAACTGCGCGGTGAGACCGCGTTGTGTTCGCCACCGTACTCCAGCAGACCCAGTGCGGCATCACCGGCCCGGTCCGTGTAAAACGGCTTGGTTGGCATGGTGACGATCCAGTCGGAGCCAACCAGGCCTGCCTGTGCTGCCCATTCATTGAGTGCGGTTCGGCGCATGATTGTCAGGCTGAGGGCGTCGATGCCACGCTTGTCCTCTGGCAGGTTGTAGCCATCGGGGTTTGAGTTCAACGGGATCAATTGCAGTGCCTGGTTTTCGCCATCGTGAAAGAACCGGGCGATCGCCGGGTACGCATCATTCAGTGAGGGCTCCAGTGCGCGTGCGCCGGTGGCAACTGTGACCAGGTTGCGGCAGCTGTGTGCGTCCGGGGTCGACTGGCTGATGATGGCCTGGGTGAGGTTGGAGACCTGTGCAGGACTTCCATTGTCCAGCGACAGCGCAAGTGCGCGAAGCAGGCCGTCGGGTCGGGCGCCCCCATCGGGCTGCCAGTCGAAGTAATTTTTACTGCGCTGGGCATCACGGGTGATTGTGCAGGTTGCGTTGTCTTCGGGGAAAACATAGCGATCCCGATCGCTGCCGCAGGCCTCAGTGCCGCGGTTGCAGGGCAGTGTTGCAGGGTCAAGTGGTGCGAAAGCCTGGAGTGCGGATTCGAGGCCGTCCAGGGCAGCATCAAGCGGCGTGCCCGTACGAGCGCGAATCAGGTCGACCAGTTGCAGGGAGCCGATATCGGTAAGAACGCCGGTATTGGCATCGGCAACAATGCTGCCGCCCGTCAGATCGGCTTCGATCAGGCGCAGGTCTTCGGCTGACAGCAACTGTGCTCCGGGGTTATAGAAGTTCGCCCAGTGGGTCGTTGGAATGTCGGTTTCCTTCCCGGCGGTCACGTTCAGCATGCGGACGTTGACACGCAGGGAGTTGATGGGCTCGCCGAATTGGCGCGCGGTTTCCAGGATGCGAGGTATTTCGAAGTCGGTGCCCCCGGAGCTGTAGCTGTGAACCTCTTCGGAGAAAGCCGTGGCGACAAGGTCGCAGTCGCCCTGCTCGATGGCGTTCCCGACCAGGATCCGCCCCGTTGTGTCCGTTGTCTGGCCAACGGGGTCGACGTAGGCGTAGCCCATCGAGATGAACTCGATCCACCCTTCCTGGGTGCGATCAATGTCTTGCGGTCCGCCATCGTCGTTGCGGGGTATCGAGAGCAAAGCGCCGCTGATGTCCTCAACGGCGTCACCTGCGCTATTCAGACCGAGGTCCGGGAGGAGCGCGCTGTCCGTGTCATCGTACGCGGCTGTCGTCAGCGGGAGTTCAACGGTTTGGCCCGTACCGTCCGTTGTTTGCGGGAGCGTGCACGTCCGTTTGACATTGGGCCCGAAGGTGAACTGGTCGGTGGAACGCAGAACCGGGATTCCCGCTGGGTTCAAACGAACAACACCGGTCCAGACGTCAAAGGGGCTGAGAGCCACGACCAGGCTGCGGACCTCGCGACCGTTCAGGGCTTCGCGCAGGCGGATGCTCACCGCCGTCGATACGTCCTGCGTATTGGTGACCTGTATCAGCGTCCACCAGTTGTTGCGTACCGAGTAATAGGGCGCAATAGCAACTTCACCAATCCCATCTTCAGCGATATTTACCGCGCCGGACTGAGGCAAATAAAAAACGGAACAGAGCGCAAGAACGCGAAAAGCAAAACGCATATGTTTTTCTGACTGAAAAGGCTGCCACGATCATAAAGACCAATTCGGCATGACGCCAGCTAGATGCGTGGCCTGACTAAAGAAAACGCTGGCTGAGCGGGTGTGCCCGGCCATAGTAGGCAGGCCGTCGCACGGGGCGCAGAAAAGGCTGGCCACGTATCGATTCATACTCCCGACGAAACAGGGCATGGCGCTCGCTGTCGGGTGGGGCATTTGCAGCCGCGCCGCCGTGGTATTGATGAAAGGTGCCTTCACCCAGAAGCAGAATCGGTTGCAGACCGGGGTGGCTCATTGCCCGCTGGAAATAATCGAGATTGACGTAACCCCCTCCGGGAGAGGTGAATCGTGTGTCGAAGCCACCAATTGCGTCATGGTGGGTCCGCGACAACGCAAACAGGTTGCTTTCAGCGATCGGGTTCAGCATTCCCTGGCTGGAAGAGCCAGCCAGGCAGGCGATGCTGAAGAGCA
>JBFHON010000008.1:0-21936 GCA_041593295.1 Oceanococcaceae bacterium
AGCAGCAGCGGTGGCACGCTGGGTCGGGTGGAGTGGCTGGCCGAACTGCAACCGTGGGCAACGCTGCTCTGCCCGAACCGGGAGGAACACCGGGCGCTGGGTACCGGCAGCACTTCGCCCTCCACCTACACATTGATCACCGATGAGCCACCCGGCGCAGTGCTCTTCCAGCACGGGGACATCGTCGCCGAGTTTTCCTATTCCCGACGCCCCGGCAGCTGGCGCGGCACCGGCTGCCGGCTGAGCAGCCTGCTTGCCGTGGCCCTGGCACGCGGACTGGATGTTCCCGCCAGCGCGGCCTGGGCGCTGGATACGCTGCAGCAACGCATCCAGCAAGCGGCATTGACGCCTGCGACCGACCCCGGACACTTCTTCCTATGACCACCACGCGCCTCCTGCCTCCGCGATTCCACAGCGGTCTCTATCTGCTGATCGACCCGGACGTGCTGGCCCCCGCGCAATGGCCTGCGCTGCTCCCCCCGGTGCTGGAGCAACCACTGGCGATGGTGCAGCTGCGGGCCAAGAACCGTCCCCGTACCGAGGTCGAACAACTGGCCCGGCAGCTGCAGCCCTGGTGTGCGCAGGGCCGGGTGCCGCTGCTGCTCAACGACGACATCGAGCTGGCTGCGGATATCGGCGCACAGGGTGTTCACCTCGGGCAGACCGACGGTGCGCTCGCTGATGCCCGCGCGCGACTGGGCGGCTCCGCCATCATCGGTCGCACCTGCCATAACGACCTGCGCCTGTTCGACCGTGCGGCGCAGGAGCACGCCGACTACGCCTCCATCGGCGCGCTGTACGCCTCGCACACCAAACCCGGCGCACAGCCGGCATCACTCGCCACCCTGCGCCAGGCGGTGGCACGGCGCACCCTCCCGGTTTGCGCCATCGGCGGAATCACGGCAGAGCGGCTCCCGGAAGTGGCGGGGTGTGGAGCCCGGCTGATTGCGGTCTGCGCTGCGGTTCTGCGCGCACCCGATCCCGCAGAAGCCACCCGGCATCTTGTGCGATTATTCGCACATGAAAGCAAACATTCCGCAGTCTGAAGCCCTTTTTGCCGAAGCCCAGCATGTCATCCCGGGCGGTGTAAATTCCCCCGTCCGCGCCTTTGGCGCCGTCGGTGGCACCCCCCGGTTCATCGATGCCGCAGATGGTGCCTGGATCACCGATGCCGATGGCAACCGCTATGTGGACTACATCGGCTCCTGGGGCCCGATGATTCTCGGCCACCAGCACCCCAACGTTCTCAAGGCCCTGCGCGACCAGCTCGAGCATGGTGTCAGCTACGGCGCCCCCACTGCGCTCGAGGTGCAGATGGCAGACCTGCTGGTGCAGTCGCTGCCGTCGCTGGAAAAGGTGCGCATGGTGAACTCGGGCACCGAAGCGACCATGAGCGCGCTGCGTCTCGCGCGCGGCTTTACCGGGCGCGACAACGTCCTCAAATTCGAGGGCTGCTATCACGGTCACGGCGATGCTTTTCTGGTCAAGGCCGGTTCGGGCGCGCTGACCTTTGGCGTGCCCACCTCGCCAGGCGTGCCTGCGGCCGCAACCCAACACACCCTGACCCTGCCCTATAACGACCTGCCGGCGCTGGAAGCGCTGTTTGCAGCCCACGGCGACACCCTGGCAGCGGTCATCGTCGAGCCCATCGCCGGCAACATGAACTGCATCACCCCGGCGCCGGATTTCCTGCCGGCCCTGCGCCGGCTCTGCGACCAGCATGGCACCGTGCTGATCTTTGACGAGGTCATGACCGGCTTTCGCGTCGGCCCGCAGTGCGCACAAGGACTGTTCGGCGTGCAACCCGATCTGACCACGCTGGGCAAGATCGTGGGCGGCGGCCTGCCGGTAGGCGCCTTTGGCGGGCGGGCCGACATCATGCACCAGCTTGCCCCCGAAGGCCCGGTCTATCAGGCCGGCACCCTGTCGGGCAATCCACTGGCCATGGCCGCCGGGCTGGCCACCTTGCGGACGCTGTTCGAGGCGAACCCCTGGGATCGCCTGCAGGCCACGACCGAGCAGCTCATCGCCGGCATCGGCGCCGCCGCGAACAAGCACGGTGTGGCCTTTGCCGGGCATGCCCACGGGTCCATGTTCGGACTGTTCTTCGGCCTGGACACCGTGCCCACGAACCTGGAGCAGGTCCAGCAATCGGACACGGCCCTGTTCGGCCGCATCTTCCACGGACTGCTCGAACGCGGTGTCTACCTCGGCCCGTCCGCCTACGAAGCCGGCTTCGTCTCGATGGCACACGGCGACGTGGAAGTGCAGCACACCGTCCAGGCCTTCGATGACACCTTCGCGAGCCTGAATGGGTGAATGAGCTCCCGGCCTGGCTGACGGCCTGGTTGGGCTGGATCGAGCTGCACCCGGGCTGGAGCCTGCTGCTGCTGGCCCTCGCCGCCGGTGTGGAGGGCCTGTTCATCATCGGCATCTTCATCCCCGGGTCGGTGCTGATGTTTGCCGCCGGGGTGCTCGCAGCCAATGACATCTTGCACCCGGTGGCCACACTGGTGTGTGCCGGCGTCGGGGCCACCCTGGGGGACGCCTGCAGCTTTGCCATCGGCCGCGCCTACCGCAAGGACCTCCCCCGCTTGACAGGCGGCTGGCAGGTGCTGCCGCGTGCGCAGTTGTTTTTCCAGCGCCGCGGCGGGCCCAGCATCATCCTCGGGCGCATGATCGGCCCCCTGCGGCCCTTCGTGCCGGCCGTAGCCGGCGCCTCCGGCTACCCGTGGTCCCGCTACATTCCGATGGCCATCATCGCCAGCACGCTGTGGGTCCTGGCCTATGCGCTGCCCGGCATGGTGGTCGGTGCCACCCTGCAGGTGCTGGCCGAAATCCTCGGACGGCTCAGTCTGCTGATCGGGGCCCTGATCCTGATCCTGTTCGTGATCTACCGGATTCTGGCCATCGTGCTGACCTGGGGCCAGCTGTACGCGGAAACGGCGCTGCTGCGCATGATCGACTGGTCGCACCGCCACCGCCGTCTTGGCCGCCTGGGGCCGGCGCTGGCTGACCGCGACCAGCCGGAAACACCGGTACTGGCCGTCAGCCTGATCGGCCTGATCCTGATCGGCAGCCTGCTCGAACTGGCCCTGCGCACAACCGGCGGCACCGACGGAATCGGCGCCTGGAATCTCGCCGTTCTGGACCAGTTCGCCAGTTTTCGCAGCCCGATCATTGATGGGGCGGCGCATGCACTGCGCTGGCTGACCGAGCCCTTCATGCTGATCTGCATGACCATCGCCGGCTCGCTGAGCTACTGGGTTGCCGGGCAGCAGCGGGAAAGCGCGCACCTGCTGGCCGGCATGATCGGGGCAACCCTGCTGTTTCTTGTGCTCGACCAGGTGGCGACGGCTCCGCCCGCTTTCCTGCCGAACTACCAGGCCCGGTTCGGCGCAATCACCGAACTGGGTGCCGGGGCCAGCCTGAGCTTCATCCTGGCGGGGCTGCTGGCCACCCGCAAGCGCCGCGGGGTCCGCATGGCGGTGTACTGGGGGCTGACCGCACTCACCAGCATCGCCGCCATCGCCACGCTGATACTGGGCGAAGTCCTGCCGGATCGCGGCCTGGTGCTGCTGGCCATCGCCGGGCTGTGGGCCAGCCTGATCACCCTGGGGTACCGCCGCCACCAGCGGCGACCCCGCGAGGTGCCCTGGCTCCCCCTGACCATCGCCCTGAGCGCCTGCCTGATCCTGGTGCCCTCTCCGGCACCGCCCCCGCATTCGGCCGCCCCCAACCCGGACCTGCTGCAAAGCCGGCCTGACCGGCTCAACCTGTACTGGGAGGGCGACCCCGCACCGTCCTTGCAGAGTAATGGCTGGGAACCCGCCGACAACTGGCACTGGGCGCACCTGCCCGCCTGGCTTTCGGACCAACCCCTGCACGAACTGGCCGCGGCGCCGGTGCTGCTGAACGGGCATCGCCCCACGCAGGTCTGGCGCAATGGCAATCTCATACTGCGTCTGTGGCGCCAGGATGGGACCGGCGAACAACCGTCGGTACCTTTGTGGATTGGCCACTACGGCTGGCTGCGGGAGTTTCGTCTGTTCGGTTTGCTGCGGCTGCCGCTGACCGACCTCGCCCACTGGGCGCAGGAGCCCGCAGCACCGGCACTGGCCGGCATTCCGCAACGGTATCTGCCAACACAGCAACTGCTGTTCGTCAGCACCGCGCCCTCAGCCATCAACAAAGAGCAGTAGAATCGCGACTGACTCGCGCTGAGCAAATTATTTGATGGCTGCAGAAAACGCGCCAAGCTTCGTTGGCCGCATGCGGGCCAAGATCAACCGTGGTGATTCGTGGCTGACCTACGACCTCGCCAACCTGCTGCCCGGACAGCAGATCGACGCCGCCGCGCTGGATGATTTCGAGGACCTGTTGCTGACGGCCGACCTGGGTGTCACCGCCAGCCAGAAGATCTGCGATGCGTTGCGCAATGAAGTGAATGCAGGCCGCATCAAACGCGCGGACCAATTGCAGAAAACCCTGCGCGACACGCTGGTCGGGCTGTTGAAGCCCTGCGAAGAACCGCTGGTATTTCACGACTTCATCAAACCCTTCGTGCTGATGGGCGTCGGGGTCAACGGCGTGGGCAAGACCACCACCCTGGGCAAGATTGCGGCGCAACTGGCCGCACAGGGCAAGAACGTCATGGTCGCCGCAGGTGACACCTACCGCGCCGGCGCCGTAAACCAGCTGGCCCGCTGGGCCGAGCGCAGCAATGTGCAGATCGTGGACCAGGGGCAGAACGCGGACCCGGCCTCGGTGGTATTCGATGCCCTCGCCGCCGCAAAGGCCCGCCAGGTGGACGTCCTGCTCGCCGACACTGCCGGTCGCCTGCACACCCAGACCGGCCTGATGGAGGAATTGCGCAAGATCAAGCGGGTGCTGCAAAAACAGGATCCCTACGCCCCGCATGAAGTCATGCTGGTGGTGGACGCCACTGCCGGCCACAATGCCCTGCACCAGGCCGTACAGTTTCATGAGGCTGTCGGGCTGACCGGCCTGGCCGTGACCAAGCTGGATGGCACGGCCCGCGGCGGCACGCTGTTCGCCATTGCCGAGCGCCTGGCCCTGCCGATCCGCTATATCGGTGTTGGCGAACAGCTGGACGACCTGGGCCCGTTCTCGGCCGAGAGCTTTGTCGATGCGCTGCTCGCAGGGTCGCCTGGCGGCTAGATGGACAATCTCCTCACACTGGCCAATGTGTGCAAGCGCTATCCCCCGGGCACCCGGGTGTTCAAGAATGTGCATGCAGAGCTGCGTGAGGGCGATTTTGTCTGGCTCACGGGCCGCTCGGGAGCGGGCAAAAGCACCTTGCTCAAGCTCATTGCCGGCATCGAACGCCCCTCGCAGGGACAGATTCTGGTCAACGGGCGAGATATCACGGCGCTGCAACCCGGAGAAATGCCCGGCTACCGGCAACATCTGGGCCTGATCTTTCAGGATCCCATGCTGCTGATGGACCGCAGCGTCGCCGACAACGTCATGCTGAGCCTGAACATCCGTGGCGGGCTGCGCGCCCCGGAGAAAAAACGCCGGGTGGAGCGCGCGCTGGCCCGTGTGGGGCTGGACGGACGCGGCGACAGCCACCCCTCGCACCTCTCCGGTGGTGAGGCCGCGCGGGTGGCCATTGCCCGCGCGCTGGTTGCCGGGCCCCGCCTGGTCCTCGCCGACGAGCCGACGGGCAACCTCGACGCCGATCTCGCACACGACATCATGGCGCTGTTCAGGCAGATCAACGAGTTCGGCGTCAGCCTGATTGTGGCCAGCCACGATGAAGGGCTTATTTCCGCCTACCCGGCAACCCGATGGTCCCTGCAGGACCATTCGGTTGTTGTCAGCCGATAGATGTTGCGGCACGAAGCCCCGCGTGCGCGCGGCATTGCCGATGCCGTCATCGTCATCGTCATTGCCTGCGCACTGGCCTTGCCGTCCCTGCTCTGGCTGCTGCAGGACGCGCTGGGTTCGGCCGTGGCCCAGCGCAGCGGCGGCGTGGTGGTGCTGTTCCTGAAGGAGGGTCGGGCCGCAAAGGCCGATAGCCTGGAGCGCGAACTGCGCCAGACCGGCCCGATCGCCGACTGGGAATACCTCGACGCGGAACAGGCCCGGAATGCCTTCGCCGGCTACCTCGGCATCGGCGACAACGCCACCGCCATGGCCGAGCTGGCCGTGCCGGCAACCGTCACGCTGCGGCTACAGGCCGATGTGGAGCCTGACGCGGGTGACGCGCTGGTATCCCAATGGCGCCAGCGGGAAGACATCACGGATGTCTGGTGGAACCGGGACGACCTGCAGCGCAGCCAGGTCCTGTACCGGACCTTGCGCCGGCTGGGTTACCTGCTGACGCTGGTGCTGCTCGGCGCCGGTATCGCGATCATTGGCGGCAGCGTGGCCGGCCGCATGGCCCGCGAGCGCCCTGCCATCACCGTGATGACGCTGCTCGGCGCCTCGGACTTCTTCATCATGCGCCCCTACGTCGTTCATGCCCTGCTGCTGGGCGTCATTGCCGCTGCACTGGGGGCCTTGCTGGTCAGCCTGGGCGTCAGTGCGCTGGAACCCACCCTGCTCAGCCTGGAATCGGTGCTGGGCGCGCCCATTGCCGCCCCGCAGCCCGGCTCCGGAACCCTGAGCGTGATCTTCACCGGTGCGCCGCTGATCGCCGCCGGCACCACCTTCGAAGTGGTCCGGCGACAGCTGGCAGCAATGCGTTCCAGCCCGTCTTGACGGAACTTTTCGGCGGATTTTCTATCCTATGGGTCAGTTATTGGCACTCTCTCATGGAGAGTGCTAAATTAGATACATGGGAGAAAATCGTATGACTACTGCTCTTGTACTGCGCCAGACCAACGCGATGCCGGTGCCCCTCACGGGCAGCCTGGACGCGTACATCGGGTCGGTCAATCGCATTCCCGTCCTCTCGTATGAAGACGAGCAAGCCCTTGCACGCGACCTGCGCGAGCAGGATGACCTGCAGGCGGCACAAAACCTGATTCTTTCCAACCTGCGCCACGTCGTGCACATTGCCCGCGGCTACCTGGGCTACGGCCTGCCGCTGGCCGACCTGATTCAGGAAGGCAATGTCGGCCTGATGAAAGCGGTCAAGCGCTTTGACCCCGATGTCGGCGTCCGCCTGATCTCCTTTGCCGTGCACTGGATCAAGGCGGAAATTCATGAATTCATCCTGAAGAACTGGCGGATCGTCAAGATCGCCACGACCAAGGCCCAGCGCAAGCTGTTCTTCAACCTACGCAGCCAGAAGAAGCGTCTGGGCTGGATGAACCAGGCCGAAGTCGCTGCCGTCGCACGCGACCTGAACGTCAAACCGGAAACCGTGCTGCAGATGGAGCGTCGGTTGTCTGGCCAGGACCTGGACTTCACCAGCCTGGGGGGTTCGGGCGATTCCGAGGACACGGCCTACGCGCCGGAGGAATACCTGGCAGCCGAGGGCCAGGACCCGGCACCGGCGGTGGAAAACGCCGAGTGGGAAGCCCGCCAGCTGCAGCAGATGAACGATGCCATCAACGCGCTGGACGCGCGCTCACAGGACATCATTCGTCGCCGCTGGATGTACAGCGAAGAAAAAGCCGGCCTGCAGGAACTCGCGGACGAGTACGGCGTTTCGGCCGAACGTATCCGCCAGGTCGAGTCCGCCGCGATGAAGAAAATCCGCAAGGCGCTCGAAGCGGCCTGATCTCCGGTAACCACAAAAAACCCGGCATCTGCCGGGTTTTTTTGTGCCTGCATGTGCGGGATTTCCGCGTCAGCCGACCAGGTAATGGTCGAGCAACAAGGCCGCAAAGATCAGCATCAGGTAAATGATGCTGTAGGTGAACAACCAGCCCGCGAGCCCGGCTGGCGCCTCTCGGTGCAGCACCCAGGTCTTGTAGAGATAGACCACACCCAGCGGCACTGCCGCCAGGGCATACAGCCAGCCGCTCATCTGGATCGTCAGTGGCAGCAGGCTGACCGCGAACAGGATGCCGGTGTAGAGCAGAATCTGCAGACGGGTATACCGCGCCCCGTGAGTCACGGGCAGCATCGGTATGCCCGCGTTGGCGTATTCCTTTTCCCGGTCCAGGGCCAGCGCCCAGAAATGCGGCGGCGTCCACGCGAAGATGATCAGGAACAGGATCAGCGCCTCGGGATCAACCGAACCGGTGACAGCCACCCAGCCCAGCAACGGTGGCGCGGCGCCGGCGGCCCCGCCGATCACGATGTTCTGCGGTGTGGCACGTTTCAGGAAGACGGTGTAAATCAGGGCATAACCCACCAGCGAGATCAGGGTCAGCCACATCGTCAGGGTGTTGACGTAGACCTCCAGCAGCACCGCCCCACACACGCCCAGCACGCTGGCAAAGGTCAATGCGCGCCAGGTTGACACGCTTCCCGACGGCAGCGGGCGGTTTCGGGTCCGCGCCATGCGCGCATCAATCTCGCGGTCTGCCCACTGGTTGATCACCGCCGCCGCGGCCGAACACAGCCAGATGCCGGCACTGCCGCCGAGCAGTATCGGCCAGGGTACGGCGCCCGGTGTGGCGAGAAACATGCCGATCACTGCGGTGAAGACAAGCAGCATCACCACGCGGGGCTTGGTCAGTTCCCAGTACTCCCGGACAGGGACGGCGAAGGTCTTCATGCTGTCGACTTTAACCATTTCCGTCACTCCGCAGGCGCGCGTTCAGTGCCGTGAGCAGTATCACCAGCAGCGCAGCTCCGGCATTGTGCGCGGTGGCAATCACCAGCGGCAGGCTGAGCAACACGGTCGTGATACCCAATGTCACCTGCAGCACCAGGGCCAGCAGGACGGCGGATGCCCAGCCGCGCCAGACCACCGCGCGCCACAGGGCGGCTACCAGGCCCAGAAAGACCATGGAGATGACGATGGCGCCGATGCGGTGCGTCAAATGAATCGCGGTCCGCGCCGGCGAATCGAGCACGCCGAATTCATAGTTCTGGCCCAGACCGCGCCAGAGGACGAAGGCCTCTTCGAAATCGGTTTCCGGCCACCACTGCTGGTGACAGGTCGGAAAATCCGGGCAGGCAAGCGCGGCATAGTTGCTGCTGGTCCAACCGCCAAGGAAGATCTGTACAAATAGCAGCAGCAACGATATCGCCGCCAGCGATCCCAGGCGGGAACGCGAAACCGCACCGGACTGCGGAGATTTGGCAGGCCATAGCAGGCGCGCATTCAGCCAGGTCAGCATGGCCAGCGTCGACATCCCACCGATCAGGTGGGCGCTGACGGCCAGCGGTTTGAGCTGCCAGGTCACGGTCCACATCCCGAGAATGCCCTGGAAACAGACCAGCGCCAGCAGGGTGACCAGGAATCCGCGCGGGGCCAGCCGCTCCTTCCAGCCGGTCACCAGCAGCAGCAGGATGGCCAGCCCGACACCGCTGGCGAAATAGCGGTGAATCATTTCCTTCCACGCCTTGTGCACTTCCACCGGTCGATGCGGGTAGGCCGCATTGGCCCTCTCCACCGCGTGGTCGGCTTCGGGTACCAGGAGCTGCCCATAGCAGCCGGGCCAGTCCGGACAGCCCAGGCCGGCATCCGAGAGACGCACAAAGGCGCCCAGGACAACAACACCCAGACACAGCATCCAGGCAAACCGGGCAATCAGGGGAAAGATTTTTTGATTCAATGACATGGGTCTATTTTACCGGGGGCTCAGGAGCGGCGTAGGGGCGTTAGCCGATGTTGGACAGCTTGAGCAATTTCATGATGTCCTTGTACATGCCGCGCAGGCTGATTGCGGGCTCGTAGCGCATCAGATAATTGCCAAGCGGGTCGACCAGCGCGACGGTCAGCGGCTCCTGGCGATTGATCTGCGTGTTCAGCTCACCAAACCGCGGCATGCCCAGCACCCCGAAACGCAAGTGGGGGTGTTCCGCAGCAAACTGCGCCTGCAACTGCTCCGCCTGCTCCCGCGTCGGCGCGAGGATCAATCGCTGCACCCGGTCACGGCGACGATGCAGGGAGGTGCGCAACTGGCGCATGTCGAACACACGCGCGGCGCAGGCGCTGTCACAGGCGGCGGGCAGCAACTGCAGCAAGGTCCACTTCTTGTTCCAGGGCTCTTCGGGGGCGTCCCGGTCCAGCAGTTCGATGGCCCCCAGTTCGAGAACCACGGTGGGACTGACGAGTTCGCCATTGTTTGTTGTATGCGAGGGCTGCCAGCTGTCCGGACCGAAGTAGACAATCCAGGCCAGGATCATGGGCACGAAAAAGATCGCGGCAATCAGCAGAAAGGTCTTGCGACCGCGCGATGGATTGGCGGCGTTGTTCATCAGTGATCGTCCTTTGGTGGGACACGGTTGAAGCGGAAAAACAGAAAGACAAGGGTCAGCGCCAGCGCCGCCCACTGAAAGGCATAGCCGTAGTGACGCGCTGGCGGGATCTCGAAACGCTGCCACTCACGCAGGTACGCACCCGGAACATCGGCATCCAGCAGCAACAGCGCCGGAAGAACGGGCTCGCCCAGCGTGCACTCGATTTCCGTGTGCGTGGGGTAATTCATCCGCGCGAGCGCCCCCGGCGTGCAGGCATTCTCGGTTTGCAGGCCGGCCCGTGGCAGGTCCCGCAGCAGGCCGGTGACGCGCGCTGAAACGGGCGTTTGCGGCACAAATGCCACCTCACGGTCCAGCGAAAGCGCCGTCCAGCCCCGGTTGATCAGCAACCGCTGACCGGAAGTCAGTTCGAACAGCGTCCAGACGTGCACACCGGGGCGTCCCTGCCGGGTCTGATTGTCCAGCAGGATGGTCTGGTCGGCTCGCCATCGCCCCTGCACATGCAGGCGCTCACCGAATGGAAGGTGGGCGAGGTCCAGTGAACCGGTTGTCCGGGCATCGCCGATTCCGGCCTCCAGACGGCCGCGCTCGATCTCGGCTTTGGCATTGCCGCGATCCCACTGCCAGATGCTCAATCTGGTACAAACAGCAATCCCTGCCAGCGCCACGATGATTACGACCGGGCGCGGGCGCCAATTCGCCAGGATGTTCATTCACCCATGCTCGTCAAAATCGTCATTGTTCTCGGACTGTTCGCAGTCATAACCGCACTGGGCTTTGCCCTCTATTACATGATGAATGACACGGGAGAACGCAAGCGCACCGCTACCGCACTCGCGATCCGGGTATCGATCTCGATCGGCATCATTCTGTTTCTGGTGATCAGCAACTATCTGGGCTGGATTCGGCCTCACGGCATCTACGGCTAGGCGGCGAACAAAAAGGGGCGCCGTAGCGCCCCCTGTATTCGATTTTTTCTCGTCCTAGATGATATAGACGAAGAGGAACAGGCCCAGCCAGACCACGTCCACGAAGTGCCAGTACCAGGCCACCCCTTCAAAGCCGAAATGCGATTCCGGCGTGAAGTGCCCCTTCATCAGGCGGAAGGTGATGATCGCCAGCATGAGCGTACCCAGGGTCACGTGCATGCCGTGGAAGCCGGTCAGCATGAAGAAGGTGGAACCGTAAATCCCGGATTCGAGGGTCAAGTTCAGGTGGCCGTAGGCCTCCATGTATTCCTCAACCTGGAAGTACAGGAAGGTTGCACCCAGAGCAACAGTCGCCCACATCCACAGAATGACGTTGCGGCGGCTGTGGCCGTCACGCAGACCGTGATGGGCGAAGGTCAGGGTGACCCCGGAGGTCAGCAGCAGCAGTGTGTTCAGGAAGGGCACACCCCACGGAGGGATGGTGTCGAATTCACCACCGAGTGCACCCGGGCCGTTGGTGGGCCAGGTGTTCTCGAAGCCTTCCCACAACACCGCGTGGGTCATCAGGTCGGTACCCCCCAGCCAGGGCAGGCTGAGCTGGCGTGCGTAGAACAGCGCACCGAAGAAGGCCGCAAAGAACATGACTTCGGAGAAGATGAACCAGGCCATGCCCCAGCGGTAGGTGCGGTCAACCTGCGCCGAATACTTGCCGGACTCGCTCTCGTTGATGATGCCGCGGAACCAGGTCCAGATGAACACCAGCGAGATCGCCGTGCCGGCATAGACCGGGATCGGCCCCACGCCGTTGCCGTTCAGGAATTCGACGATGCCAAAGACGAGGATGAACAACCCGATCGTCAGGTAGAACGGCCACGCCGTGGGTGCAGGTACGAAATAGGTTCCGGATTGCGAAGACATCAGCAAGGACTCCGATAAACAGTCAGTTAGTCACCCACCTGCGCGAAGCGGGTGGCATCAAAAAAGGTATAGGAAAGCGTAATGGTGTCCACATCAGCAGGCACCGCCGGGTCGACCAGAAAACGTACCGGCATCAACTTGTGTTCGCCCTTGGCGAAGGGCTGCGGGGAAAAGCAGAAGCATTCGGTCTTGCGGACGTAGGCTGCGGCCTCCCAGGGCGCGACACTGGGGGTCGCCTGGGCGATCACATCGTGATCCCCGTTGTTTCGCGCTTCGAAGGTCACCGTATTGAACTCGCCGGGGTGCACGACCACGCTGGACTGCTGCGCCCGGAACTCCCACGGCAGGTTGTTGTTCACGGTGGTCACGAATTCGACCCGGATCGTGCGTGACGGATCCGGCGCCTCTGCGACTGCAGCCGACAACGTCAATCCCTGGTTCTGACCATTCAGACCCGTGATGTCACAGATCAGGCCGTACAGAGGGACCAGCGCGTAGCCGAAGCCGAACATGCCGACAACAACCAGCAGCAAACGCCCGAGATGAAAGCGCTTGACCGCGGAATCACCTTCGTTGCGTTCTGCCATCAGGAAAGCACCACGAAAAACGCCACAAAAAACGCGAAGGCTAATCCGGCCAGCAGCAGGGCCAGCCGGATGTTGCGTCGGGCGAGCTCTTTCTCACCCGACGCAGCCGATTGTTGTGCCTTGTCGCTCACGCTGGCTTCGCAACTCCGTAGTCATCGTCATGCGCACCCTGCACTTCGTCTTCCGGCAAAGGCGGCGGAGTTTCGAAGGTGTGATAGGGCGCAGGCGATGGCACCGTCCACTCCAGTCCGTGAGCACCTTCCCAGACACGTGCCGTGGCTTTTTCGCCTTTCTTCAGCACGCAGTTGGCGATGATGTTGTAGGCCCAGATGAACTGCGCGATGAAGTACACGAAGGCACCGACGGTCGAAATCATGTTCCAGTCGGTGAACTGGGTGGCGTAATCCGGAATCCGGCGCGGCATCCCGGCGAGGCCGGAGAAATGCTGCGGGAAGAAGGTCACGTTGATGAAGATCGCCGACAGCCAGAAGTGGATCTGACCCAGCTTCTCGTTGTACATGTGACCGGTCCACTTGGGTACCCAGTAGTAGATACCGGCGATGATCGAGAACACCGCACCCGGCACCAGAACGTAGTGGAAGTGCGCCACCACGAAATAGCTGTCGTGGTACTGGAAGTCCACTGGCGCGATGGCCAGCATCAGCCCGGAGAAACCACCGATGGTGAACAGGAACACGAAGCCCAGCGCGAACAGCATCGGGGTCTCGAAGGTCATGGACCCACGCCACATCGTCGCGATCCAGTTGAATACCTTCACCCCGGTCGGCACCGCGATCAGCATGGTGGCGAACATGAAGAACAGCTCACCGGCCAGCGGCATGCCCACCGTGAACATGTGGTGTGCCCATACGATGAACGACAGGAAGGCGATGGAGGCCATCGCGTAGACCATCGAGTCGTAGCCGAACAGACGCTTGCGAGCGAAGGTGGGGATGATCGTGGACACCACACCAAACGCCGGCAGAATCAGGATGTACACCTCGGGGTGACCGAAGAACCAGAAGATGTGCTGGAACATGACCGGGTCACCACCACCGGCAGCGGTGAAGAAGCTGGTGCCGAAGAACTTGTCGGTCAGCAGCATGGTCACGGCACCGGCCAGAACCGGCATCACGGCCAGCAGCAGGTAAGCGGTAATCAGCCAGGCCCAGGCGAACAGCGGCATTTTCAGCAGGGTCATCTGCGGGGTGCGCATGTTCAGGATGGTCACGATCACGTTGATTGCACCGGTGATCGAGGAAATCCCCATCAGGTGGATCGCGAAAATCACGTAGGGGAAGGCATCACCGGTCTGCAGCATCAACGGCGGATACATCGTCCAGCCACCGGCCGGGCCGCCGCCGTCCATGAACAGCGTGGACAGCATCAGCGTGAACGCGAAAGGCAGAATCCAGAAGCCCCAGTTGTTCACCCGTGGCAGCGCCAGGTCCGAACACCCGATCATCATCGGCACCATCCAGTTGGCGAGGCCAACGAATGCGGGCATGACCCCACCGAAGATCATGATGATGGCGTGCATCGTGGTCATCGAGTTGAAGAACTCGGGCTGCACGAACTGCAGGCCCGGCTCGAACAGCTCGGCGCGAATCACCAGTGACATCAGGCCACCGATGAAGAACATGATCATGGAGAACCAGAGATAGAGGGTCCCCAGATCCTTGTGGTTAGTGGTCTTGATCCAGCGCATGATCCCTTTTTCCGGGCCATGGTCGTGATGATCATCGTGCGTGGCAGCGTGGCTCATCGAAATACTCCTGTCGTTTCCTTAACGTTGAGCGGCGACGTCGGCGGGTTGAACCACACCCGAGTCGTTGCCCCATGCGTTACGCGTGTACGAGATCACGGAAGCAATCTCGATGTCCTTCAGATAACCAAAGCCGGGCATGGCGTTCTTGCCCTTGAGGATCTGGTTGATTTGTACTGCCGGGTCACCGGCAACGACGGCCGAACCGACCAGTGCCGGGAAATTCGCTGCGGGCATGCCGGCACCCGTGGGCTGATGACAGGCTGCGCAGTAATTGTTGTAGAGCTTCTCGCCATTGGCGACGAGGTCATCGCCGGCAACCGCCAGCTTGACGGGCTCGGCAGCGGCCGGTTTGGCAGCGGGCTTGGCTGGCGCAACCGGAGCATCCGGCATGGCGACATCAGCAACGGAAGCGACTATCTTGGCTTCGTTGCTCCCGCCCTGGCTGGCCACCCAGGCCTCGAATTCGGCTTCGGGCACGGCACGCACGACGATCGGCATGAAGCCGTGGTCACGTCCGCACAGTTCGGCACACTGGCCGCGGTAGACGCCGGGCTCGTCGATCTTCACCCACATCTTGTTGATGTAACCCGGAACGGCATCTTTCTTGCCGGTCACTTCGGGCACCCACCAGGCATGGATGACGTCGTTGGCCGTCAGCAGCAAACGGACCTTCTTGCCAACCGGCAAAACGAGTTCGTTGTCGACTTCCAGCAGGTAGTTGTCAACGGTGGTCGGGTCAATACCCGAACCCAGCTGACGAGCCTGGTTGGATTTGGCTGCCAGCGTGGAGAAGAAACGGATGTCCTGATCGAGGTATTCGTATTCCCACTTCCACTGGTAGCCGGTGACCTTGATGGTCAGGTCCGAACCACTGGTGTCGTCCATCTTGATCAGCGTTCCCGCTGCCGGGATGGCCATCGCGATGAGAATCACGAAAGGAATCACCGTCCATGCGATTTCCACCTTGATGCTCTCGTGGAAATCCGCAGGCTTGGGATGCACGCTTTTGCGGTGCGCGAAGATCGAATAGATCATCGCACCGAAAACAACCACGCCAATGGCGCAGCACACCCAGAAAATCAACATGTGCAGGCCATAGACCTCCTTGGTGATTTCCGTGACGCCGGGGCTGATGTTGTAGGGGGACGCAAAGGCCGCGCCACTGAACATTGCCGGCAGAGCGGCCAAGGCGGCTCCGATCTTCCGTATTTCCATCGTGTCGTTGAACTCCGTTATGCGGATACGCGAACGACGCCACCCAACATGAACGGGTAGCAATCGAACTCGGTAAGCCGGCGAATTTTAGTGGAAAAGCTTCTTGGCGACCAAATCAGGCCGCCAGATCAGCCAACTCATCAAGCCAGTTTTCACTTTGTAAACAAAGCTGTGGCGCGTTCAGGCGTTTTTGCAGCGTGGCGATGTTTTCCGCCAGAAAGGCTTGCTCCGGCGGCAGTGCGTTGGGCAGCCAGGCCCAGCGCAAACCCGCCGCCTCCAGCGCCGCCGCGCTGAGCAGGGCGTGATTGATGCACCCCAGCCGCATACCGACCACCAGCAACACCGGCCATCGGGTCTCCCGGAGCAGGTCCAGGAAACCGCACTCGTCGTTCAGCGGCACACACAACCCGCCAGCTCCCTCGACCACCAGCCATTGCGTCTGCTGCTCCAGCAGCCGGGCCTGCTCCAGCAATCGCACGGGCTTGATGACCACCCCTTCGCGCTCCGCCGCAATATGCGGCGCGATGGGCTCGCGCAGGGCGTAGGGGTTGATCTGGGCATAAGGCAGTTGAACGTGCCCCCCCGCCCGCAGCAGCTGCGCATCTTCGTTTTCCCACCCCTGCGGCGTGGGCTCGCAACCGGCGGCTACCCGCTTGTAGCCCAGCGCCGGGATGCCAAGCTCCCGGAACTGGCGCAAGAGCTGAGTGCTGATCCAGGTCTTGCCCACCCCGGTATCGGTTCCACCAACAAAGATCGTCGGCATATCAGGCGCTCATGCTGGTGGCGGTTTCGCGCTCGCCAATGGCCTGCAAGGCCGTCACCAGGGATTCGATATCGGCATCGGCATGGGCTGCACTCAGGGTTATCCGCAGGCGCGCGGTGCCAGCCGGCACGGTCGGCGGCCGGATGGCATTGACCCAGAACCCGGCCTGCCACAGCGCCTGCTGCCATGCCAGCGCCCGGGCCTCGCCCCCCAAGATGACCGCCTGTATGGGCGACCCGGATGGCGCGAGGCCGACACCCGCCTGTGCACACAAGGCGCGAAAGAGGGCGATATTCCGGTGCAGCCGGACCCGGTGCTCGGGTTCGCTCTGGGTGATTCTCAGTGCCGCACGCGTGGCGGCATTGACCGCCGGTGGCAAGGCCGTTGAAAACATTGTCGTCCGCGCAGACTGCAGCAACCATTCGATCACCTCCGCCGAACCGGCCAGTGCCGCACCGTAAGACCCCAATGCCTTGCCAAAGCCCACCATCTGCACCGCCCCCCGGGCGGACACACCGCTGGCTGCCAGATGCCCACGCCCGTCGCCGGCCCAGCCAAAGCCGTGCGCATCATCCACATACAGAGCCCCACCATGACGACCACTCAGCTGGGCAAGTTCTGCCAACGGAGCCACATCCCCATCCATGCTGAACAGGGCATCGGTCACGATCCAGGGCATGTCCGCCCCGCCCTGCGCGAGTTGCTGCGCGAGCTCGCCGATGTCGCAATGGTTGTACCGCCGCACATCGGCACGACTCAGACGACAGCCATCGATCAACGAGGCATGGTTCAGCGCATCGGAATGGATCACATCGCCACTCCCGGCGAGAACCGGCAGCGCCCCCGTATTCAGCGCGTATCCGCTGCCGCCGACCAGGGCGCGTTCCACGCCGAGCGCCGCAGCCACCTCCTCTTCCAGCGCCGCCTGTTCGCGCCCGTAACCACATACGTGCTGGGATGCCGTACTGCCGGCTGTGGCCACCCGGCGTGCCGCCTCGACCAGCCGCGGGTCCGCGGCCAGCCCCAGGTAATCATTACTGCAAAAAACCCGACGCCGGATGCCATCCGCACACAGGGCATCGCGGCCGGTTCGCTCGGAAACCGGCTTGCGCACCCGCATCCGGTCCGCGTCCGCAATTCCCTGCAAGCGTTGACGGGCCCGCCGCTGCAGCGGCGCTTCAGCCGACTGCATGTTCAGCAACAGGGCCGGCATCCAGCGCGTGAAGGGCATTGCGGGCCACCGGCGACGACTTGACCGGAGCCGGCTGGATACCCAGCCGCTTCAGCAACTGCTGGTCAGCCGACACGTCCGGGTTCCCCGTTGTCAGCAATTTTTCCCCATAAAACATGGAGTTGGCTCCGGCCAGGAAGCACATGGCCTGCAGGCTGTCGGCCATCTCACCCCGCCCCGCGGACAGGCGCACCACCGCCCGCGGCATCAGGATGCGGGCCACCGCGACCGTACGCACGAATTCCAGGGAATCCACCCCGGTCTGATCCGCGAAGGGCGTTCCGGGCACGGCGACCAGCTGATTGATCGGCACCGAGTCAGGATGGGCCGGCAGGTTGGCCAGTGTACGCAGCATTTCTGCACGATCGCTGCGGCTTTCCCCCAGCCCCAGAATGCCGCCCGAGCACACCTTGATCCCCGCCTCACGCACGTTCGCCAGGGTGTCCAGCCGCGACTGGAATGTCCGTGTGGTGATCACCTTGTCGTAATACTCCGGCGAGGTATCAATATTGTGGTTGTAGTAATCCAGCCCGGCGTCGGCCAGTTCCTGGGCCTGCTCATCGCTGAGCAACCCCAGCGTGACGCAAGACTCCATTTCCAGGTCTTTGACCACGGCGATCATCGCCTTGATCGCCCCCATGTCGCGCGCCTTGGGGCCGCGCCAGGCCGCCCCCATGCAGAAGCGGGTTGCGCCGGCATTCTTCGCGGCCTCGGCCGCCCGGCGAACCTCCTCCACCTCGGCCAGGGTTTCCTTGCCGAGCCCGGTGTCATAGCGAATGCTTTGCGAACAGTACTTGCAGTCCTCGGGGCAACCACCGGTCTTGATGTTCATCAGCGTCGACAGCTGCACCTGGTTGGCATCGTGGTAGCGGCGATGCACCTGCTGGGCAGCAAACATCAGGTCGTTGAACGGCTGGTCGAACAAGGCCGCGACTTCCTGCGCCGTCCAGTCGTGGCGAATGGCTGTTAGGTCAGTGCTCATGAGGATTTACCTGCAGGTAGACGGCCCGGTGAAGCACCGGACCAAAACACGCATGCTGGCGAAGGCCGGGAAAGTCGTCAACCAAAACCCATGAACTGGGTTGACAACTTGCTCGCCGCTGCCGGGCTCGAGCGCTGCCACCACTGCGGGCAACGCGCCCACGCAGGCGGTCTGTGCGCAGCATGCCGTAGCCGGCTTGAAGCCAACAGCAGCTGCTGCCCGCGGTGCGCATTCCCGCTGAGTCGTTCAGTGATCTGTCTGGAGTGCCAGCGGCGCGATCCGCCTTGGCTGAGCTGCGCAGTTCCCTGGACCTATCAGGACCCAATCCGGGGATGGCTGCACCAGGCCAAGTTCCACGAAGACCTGGTCGCCCTGCGGGTCATCCGGGAGCTGGCAACTCAGGCAACCCTGCCCCGCCCGGACCTTGTGTGCCCGGTTCCCATGCCAGCCACCCGACTGGCCCAACGGGGCCTCAACGTGGCCAGCGAACTGGCCCGTGCGCTGGCCCGCAAGCTCGCGTGCCCCTGCCGCCAGGCGCTATGCAGCGCCCCCGGCCTCCCGCAGGTACAGCTGAATCGAGCGCAGCGCCTGCGCCGACGCAGCAGCTTTCAGGCGACGGACCGCCTGCACGGTGAATCGGTGCTGCTGGTGGACGATGTCATGACCACCGGGGCGACGCTGCGGTCCGCAACCAGCAGCCTGTTGCGGGCGGGTGCCAGCGAGGTCCATGCCTTCGCGTTGCTGCGTACGCCGCTCAGGCCCAGCCGTAGTCCAGCGCGAGCCCGATGAAGACCGCTGCGCCAAAATAGTGATTGTTCAGAAAGGCGCGAAAACACGCCGGGCGCTCACGCTTGCGGATCAGCCACTGCTGCCAGGCCACCAGCCCGGCGGCCGCCAGCAGGCCCAGGGCAAACAGCCACCCCCGACCGGCCATGTAGCCCACACCGCCCAGCAGCACCAGCACGGCCAGCTGCAGGCCCAGCGTGATCAGCCGATCAAAACGCCCGAACAGGATGGCCGTGGACTTGACCCCGACAAGGCGATCATCATCGCGATCCACCATCGCGTAAAAGGTGTCATAGGCGACTGTCCACAGCGTGGTGGCCAGCAGCATCCACCAGGCAATCGTCGGCACCTGCCCCTGTACCGCAGCAAAGGCCATGGGAATCCCCCAGGCAAAGGCCAGCCCCAGGTGCGCCTGCGGCAGATGGGTAAAGCGCTTGGCAAAGGGGTAGCTGCCGGCCAGCGCGGCTGCAGGAATGGCCAGCAGGATGGTCAGCGTGTTCAGCTGCAGCACCAGCAGCAAGGCGACCAGGCTCAAGCCGATGAAAATCGCCACCGCTTCCCAGGCGGCGAGCTGCCCGGTTGCCAGGGGCCGCCCCTGGGTGCGCTCGACCTTGCCATCAATATGCCGGTCGGCAAAATCGTTAATCGCGCAACCCGCCGACCGCATCAGCACCGTCCCCAGAACGAAGACCAGCAGGATCTGCAGCGGCGGAACACCCTCGCCGGCGACCCACAGCGCCCACAGCGTCGGCCACAGCAGCAGCCAGATGCCGATGGGTCGATCCAGCCGGACCAGCTGGGCGTAGAGGCGGAGACGGGTTTTCATGGGCGCGAAGAATGGCACAGAGCCACTCAGACTGGCTGTCGGCAGCCCGGGGCGACGCTAGACATCGGCATAATCGGCGCGCCCACCCAGCCAGCGACGCACCAGCACCGGCACATGCTGCGGTGCCTCCTGCAGGGTCACATCGGCGGCGCTCACCACCTGAGGCAGCAGCTGCGTGTCCAGCAAGGCATCGGCAAAACGCATGCGCTGCCCACCGCTCTGCGCAGTGCCCAGCAGCTCCCCGGGGCCACGCAGCTCCAGATCCGTTTCCGCCAGCTCAAACCCGTCATGCGTCGTGCACAGCGCCCGCAGCCGGGCGCGCGCTGTATCCCGCAGGGGGGGCTTGTACAGCAGCACGCAGTAACTCTGGCGCGAACCGCGCCCCACGCGCCCCCGCAGCTGGTGCAGTTGCGCCAGCCCCAGACGCTCGGCCTCATCGATGATGATGATCGTGGCCGCCGGTACATCCACCCCGACCTCGATCACGGTTGTTGCCACCAGGACCGCCGTACGCTGTTCGCGGAAATCGGCCATGACCGCGATTTTTTCGGCAGACTTCATCTGTCCGTGGATCAGACCCACACCCAGCTCCGGCAGGGACTCCGTCAGCAGGTCGGCGATTTCATCGGCGGCGGTCGCATGCTCGGACTCGGACAATGCCGGGCACACCCAGAACGCCTGCTGCCCTTCCGCGCACACCGCGCGCAGGCGCTCGATCACATCCGGGCGTCGGTGCTGGGACATGGACACAGTCTGGACCGGGCTGCGCCCCGGCGGCATGGCATCAATCCGTGAGATCGACAGATCGGCGTACAAGGTCTGCGCCAGCGTCCGCGGAATCGGGGTTGCGGTCATGATCAATTGGTGTGCGACGGCATCCGCGCCACTCTTGTCGCGCAACGCCAGTCGCTGACCCACCCCGAAGCGGTGCTGCTCGTCAATGACCACCAGCCCCAGGGCGGCGAAGCTGACACCCCCCTGGAACAAGGCCTGGGTGCCGACCACAATGTGCACTGTCCCGGTCTCCAGATCCCGCAGAACAGCCTTGCGCTCAGCGGCTTTCTGCCCACCAGCCAGCAGGCCGACCCTGGCCGTGCCAGCAAACCACTGCGCCAGTGCCGCAGCATGCTGCCGCGCGAGAATTTCCGTCGGCGCCATGATGGCGACCTGATGGCCAGCGGCGACCACCTGCGCGGCGGCCAGCGCCGCCACCACGGTTTTGCCGCAACCGACATCACCCTGGACCAGCCGCAGCATGGGCTCGGTGGAATCCAGACCTGCGCCGATCTCGGCCACCACCCGGTTCTGAGCGGCTGTCAGCGCGAACGGAAATGCCGCGATCAGTGCGGCAGCCGCCTGCGTATTAACGGGACAGCGCGGCGCATTGTCCGCACGCGAGCGCATGCGCCCCCGCAGCACCGCCAGACGCTGCGCAAGCAGCTCCTCGAAGGCCAGCCGGTCGCGTGCCGACTGCAGTTGCTCGTCGGCATCCACCGGCGGGGTGTGCACGGCCACAATCGCATCGGCGACCGACATCCGTGGACGGATGCCCTCCGGAATCAGCTCGGGAAACAGGTCATGGACCCGCGCACGCGCCGCCTGCTGCAACTTGAGCAGGCGGGCCTGGGTCAGGCCGCT
>JBFHON010000009.1:0-21858 GCA_041593295.1 Oceanococcaceae bacterium
CGTAACTTCTCGACCAGCTGACGCCCACGGTCATTGTTGATGCCGGCCAGCACCGTGGTGCATTTGAGTTTGTCGCCTGCACGGATCAGTGACTCCAGCCCGATGCCGATGATGGGCGACTCCAGGGCGGCATGAACCAGTGATTCGCGGATGATCATCATGTCGGGGCGCACACGCTCAATCTGTGCCATGGATTGCGTGTCCATGCCCAGGTTGGTCAGCGCCAGCTGGCAGCCGAGGCTGTGGATGAGGCTGCGAAGCTTGTGAAAGTCGACACCGTCGGTGAAGCTTTCATCGGCCGGTAATGTGACATAGATCGTCGACTCGGCCAGAACCGGGTCGCGCGCGAGGCTGGCCAGTTTCTCGGCAACCTCATTGCGCGAACTGCCCAGCGTCTGGCCGCAGAGTGGCAGCAAAACCTGCTCGGGCGGCTTTTCATTCAGCGTGCTGAGCGCGGAATGCACCGCATCAATCAGCCAGCTGTCGTGCTCGCCCTGGCGGGCAAGACGTCGCAGTGCCGGCATGTATTCACGCGCCCCCATCCAGAAGCCTTCATCGTCTTCGAGGTGCGGCAGGACGCGAAACGCGGATGCTTCGTCATCCTTTACGCCCGGATGCAGCCCGTGCTCCGTAATCAGCTGGAAGCGTCGTTCCTGGAAGCCCTTCTTGACCAGTCGGGTCATTGTGGCGTTGTCGTAGCTGCGGGTTTCCTCCGGCTTGGAATCGCCTCGTGCTTCGCGTGAGGCCGCGTAAATGGCGCTGTCAAAGTCCTGACTGTTCATGTGCGGGCGCACTGTGAACAAAGCCGATGACGCCTTGAGTCGAACGCGCTCACTGGCCAGGAAAATCAATGAGCTCTGCAGCGCCTGCCGGATCTCATCGGCACGCTCGGTGCTGATGCCGCGCGTCGCGGCGATGACAAAATGGCCGGGTGCCCATTGCAGGACGCTTTCGCCGGATTCCAGGCGGTCGTCGATGCGGGCAGCAAGCTGTTCGCGGAAGTGCTCCTGGGCCGCGCTGTCGGTGAGCGCCGGGGGTGGCACTTCCGGGCCGATTTCCAGCGATAGCCAGTGCACCGGAGCGGTGAGAGCGGCCAGGGCCTGACGGCTGCGGTTGGTGACGCTGGCCGTGGAAGTTGACGCCTTGCCGCCGGATGCGGCACCGAGGGGCGAGAACAGCAGCAGCCGCCGCGAGCCGTCGCCCACGGGGGCCGTCGAGATGCCATAGGCACCTTCAATGCTTGCCGCACGGAAGCGGCAGGATTCGGCCACCCAGTTGTCTGGCAGAGCCGCAAGGCTGAGCATTTCGTTACCGGGCCCATGTTCAATGAACACCTCGCGGCTGTCGGAGCCCGTGGACAGGTCCAGCATGGAACTGGCGCGCTTGTTGGCTTCGACCACCATGCCGTCGGAGTCGATGATCACGGCAGATACCGGAAGGGAGTCCAGCGACATCGGCGAGTTGGCGACCAGGCTCGCCTGGGGCACCGCCTGGCGTGGGCCGAGCAGTTGTGCCCGCAAGCGTTCATTGTTGCTGGCCATCTGGTTCAACGCACGGGCCAGTTGGCCCCATTCACCCGACAGCGATTCGTCAAAACTGGGCCCCGGGTCCATGCGGGACAACGGCTCGATTAGCCGGGACAGTGGTCGCATCCAGCCCGAGACAAGCAGTGTGTAACTGAAGATGGCAAAACCGAGTATCGCCGCGCCGAATATCAGCAAGGGCAGGTTCCGGGGAATCTGCTCGGTGGTCAGTGAAGTCACCGACGGCAACTCGCCGATTGACGTCAGTATCCATGGTGCGTCTGTGGTGGCACGTGACTGCGAGCACCAGCCTTCCACGCAATAGGAAGGTATGCGCAGGGAGTCCCCGGTGGCCATTGCTGCTGCCAGGGTTCGGGATGCGCTGCGCATTTCAGGCGCGATTTCTGCGGCGACAAGTTGTTCAGCCAGCGCCTGCGGGAACTCGGGGGTCGCCTGCGTCCTGCGCAGGTTTTCGTCCTGAGTGGTCTGGATGGTGGTGGCCAGCGCCGCCAGGGCGGGTAGCCGTTGACCGACCTCGGCCAGGCTGCGCACATCGCTCAGGCGAGGCGTGTTGCTGGCCAGATACGCACCGGCACTGGAGGTGAGCATGACGGGGTCAGGTGATACCCGTGCGAGCAGGTTGTCGAATGCGGTGGTCAGGTAGGAAAACCGCAACACGCCCAGAAAACGTTTCTGAGAGTCCAGCACGGCTTTCGAGCAGCTGAGGACCATCTGTCCACTGATGGCTTCACGCTCGCGCTCTGACCAGAGGCAGGATCGGGCGGCAAGCTGTGGGGCGAGCAGGAACCAGGCCTTGCGCTGTGCCAGCGCGCGCAGGTCACTGCCGCCGATATCCTGTTCCAGCCAGGTTGTGCTTTCCCGGGTCAGGTAGCGGGGCAGCGAGTTGCTGAACTTCGGCCACCAGGAAATCGCGACCAGCCCGCTGTGGTTTACCACCCTTGGTGGCAAGTTGTTGGCGCTGTTGACGAGTTGCTGCGAGCCGTTGACGAGGAGGCTGGAACTGATGATTTCGGATAGCAGTTCGATATTGGTCAGGCGTTCATCCAGCCGGTTGTGCGCGGTGTCCAGAGCCTGTTGCATGGCGGTCTGGGTCTGGGCGTTTTCCGCATTACCCTTGATGCCGAACCAGTATGCGCCGACTCCACCGATGAACAGGACAGCGAGCAACAGATGCAGCATCAACTGACGGCCGGGGCGAACGGCGCGTTTTGTTGATGTCGTGCGGTCTTTGCTCATGCAGTCTTGTCCCGATAACGGGTTGATACAGGGTCAGAATGACCCATTTCGCCATTATCACAAGGGCTTGTCAAAGTTACGTGAAGTTATTTCAACGCAACAATCGGGCGATGGACTTGAGGCTGCTGGCGAGGTGTGCGACTTCGGACTCCGTGTTGTAAGCGGAGAAGCTGGCCCGGACCGTGCCGCTGATGCCCAGTGACTGCATCAATGGCATGGCGCAGTGGTGGCCCGTGCGGACGGCGATCCCGTTTTCGTCGAGCAGGGTTGCGATGTCCTGCTCGTGGCAGCCATCGATGCGGAAGGAAAGGATCGGCAATTTATCGTCGACCGGTCCGATGATCTTCAGGCCATCGATCGCGGCAAGAGCAGACTGGGCTTGATCCAGCAGAACCTGCTCATGGCGGATGATGGCGTCGTGGTCGAGTTGCTGCAGGAAATCCATTCCTGCACTCCAGCCGATAAACCCGCCAATATTGGGCGTGCCCGCCTCGAAGCGCCAGGGAATATCCGCGTAGGTGGTCTTCTCGAAGGTGACCGTCTCGATCATGTCGCCTCCGCCCATCCATGGCGACATCGACTCCAGCAGCTCGGCGCGGGCCCAGAGCATGCCAGCACCTGTTGGGCCGAACATCTTGTGCGCGGAGCAGGCATAGAAGTCACAGCCCAGTTCCGGGAGGTTCAGCGGGGCGCGCACCGAAAGCTGGGCGCCGTCGACCAGCACGCGGGCGTTGTGCTGGTTTGCCAGCGCTATCAATGCCGGGATCGGGACCATGCTTCCGATGGCATTGGAGCCGCCGCTGATCGCCAGAAGACGGGTCTTCGGGTTGATGATCTGCGTGGCGGCATCCAGATCGATGTGGCCGTCGGCGGTGAGCGGGATAACCCGCAGGCGGGCGTTTGTCTGCTCGCAAACAATCTGCCAGGGCACGATATTGGCGTGGTGCTCCAGCGTGCTGATGACGATTTCGTCACCCGCTTGCAGTGTCTGCCGTGCCCAGCACTGGGCGACGATGTTGATCGACTCGGTCGTGCCCCGGGTGTAGACCAGCTCGCGTTCGGGAACGGAAAACCACGTGGCCAGCTTGCCCCGCGTGGATTCATAGGCTTCCGTAGCCCGTGCGGACAGGGTATGCAGTCCGCGATGGACATTGGCCGTGTCTCGACTGTTGTAACGCGCAATGGCGTCGATGACGCAGCGGGGCTTGAGCGTTGTCGCCGCATTGTCGAAATAGTGCAGCGGGCGCCCGTTGATGTCCTGACTGAGAGCCGGGAATTCGGCCCGCAGGTTGTCGATCAGGCTGCTCACGCGCTGCCCTTGGGGGGTGACGCTGCACCGAGCTGGCTGCCGAGCCGATGCAATGCGTTTTCGCAGGCCCGTGCCAGGGCATCACGGACCGTGGGCGGGAGCTCTGCCAGCAGGGGCAGGGCAAAGCTTTCCAGCAGCAGGCGACGTGCGGTCAGGGGGGGCAGGCCGCGGCTGCGCAGGTAGTGCAGGGCCGTTTGATCCAGTTCGCCACAGGTGGCCCCGTGGGCGCACTTCACCTGGTCAGCGTAGATTTCCAGTTCCGGGCGCATGTCGGCACCGGCCGTCGGGCTGAGGAGCAAGCTGCGGCAGATCTGTGCGGAATCGGTGTGCTGCCCGCTGCGGGCAACACGGACCATGCCGGTCACCGAGCGGCGTGCACGGTCGGCAAGCGCATTGCGGAATTCCAGCCGGCTGGTGGCGCTTTCGGCGGTATGTTCCACCGTGGCCTGCAGAACGGCCCGGCTGCGCCCGCACAGCAGGCTCAGCGAGTCCACCTGCAGATCCGCCGTCGTGCCCTGTAGATCTGCCGTCAGCGTGAGATGACTCAGGCCTTGTTCCAGGTTGAAATCATGAACCCGGGCGCGGGCTTCGCTGGCCAGCGTCAGCTGGATGTTTTCAAACGCGCAAGCCGAAGCGCCGAGCTGGGCGATGCGAACCAGCGTCAGGGAGGCTCCGGCCTCGACCTGAAGGTTCAGCGCGGAATCAATGACGCCGGTGCCGTCAACGGCCACGATCAGCGTGGCCTGAGCTCCGGCGGGGATGCGCAACTCCCGTTCGCACTCTGTCCACGATGCCGAGTCCGCGTGCAGATCGAGAATGCGGGTCTCACCGTCGCCAAGGATGCCCTGGGGGGCAGCCGGCAAGGCGGTCCAGGTGGCGGGGCGCTCGACCACGGGCAGCGTCGCGTGGTCCTTTTCCGGGTCCGCCGTTCGTGCAAGCCAGTCCAGCACGCGCGTGTAGGGCCAGCGCTGCTCGGCCGCGATGGCATTCAGTGCCTGTGCGCGGGGGTGTTCGGTATGTGATCCGCTCATGGGGTCAGGCAGTCTGCTGCTGGAAGCGCGCATAGCCTTCGGCTTCCAGTTCGCGGGCGAGCTCCGGCCCGCCAGAGGCCTGAATCTGCCCATCCACCAGAATGTGAATGTGATCTGGCGTGATGTGATCCAGCAGCCGCTGGAAGTGGGTGATCAGCAACACCGATCGGCCCGGGTCGCGCAGCGAGTTCACGCCATCGGCCACGATGCGGATGGCATCGATATCGAGCCCGGAGTCGGTTTCATCCAGGATGGCGAGTTTGGGCTCGAGAACCAGCATTTGCAGGATTTCATTGCGCTTCTTTTCACCGCCGGAAAAGCCTTCGTTCACGCCGCGCTTGAGCATTTCGAGCGGGATGCGCAGGGTGTCGGCTGCGGTCCGGACCCGGCCCAGGAGTTCGGGAGCCGTCGGCTCATCTTCGCCGCGCGCCTTCGCCCGTGCAGCAATGGCGGCCTTGAGCAGGTTCATGTTACTGACACCGGGCACTTCAACCGGGTACTGAAAACCGAGGAAGAGGCCGGCAATGGCGCGTTCTTCCGGTTCCATGGCCAGCAGGTCTTCGCCGGCGAACAGGATTTCCCCGCCGGTGACGGTGTAGTCCTCGCGGCCGGATAGTACCTGCGCCAGCGTGCTTTTCCCGGAGCCATTGGGCCCCATGACGGCATGTACCTCTCCCGCCTGCATGGTGAGATTCAGGGATTTGAGGATGGGGGTGTCGCCGACCTGGACTTTCAGGTCGCGAATTTCGAGTAGCGCGGTCAACCGACGGCTCCTTCTAGTGATACGGACAACAGGGCCTGGGCCTCTACGGCAAATTCCATGGGAAGTTCCTTGAAAACATCCCGGCAAAAGCCATTGACGATCATGCTCACGGCTTCTTCCGCGCCCAGGCCGCGGGTTCTCAGGTAATGCAGCTGGTCTTCACTGATGCGACTGGTCGTGGCTTCGTGCTCGAGTCGTGCACCGGGGTTGCTGCACTCCAGCACCGGTAGCGTATGCGCACCACAGTCGGGCCCGATGAGCAGCGAGTCGCACTGCGTGTAGTTGCGGGCACCCTCTGCGCGTGGTCCGACACGGACCAGGCCGCGGTAGGTCTGGTTGCCATGCCCGGCGGAAATGCCCTTGGCGATGATCGTTGAGCGCGTGTTGCGCCCCAGGTGGATCATCTTGGTTCCGGTATCCGCCTGCTGCCGGTGGTGCGAGAGGGCGACGGAATAGAATTCGCCAACACTGTCGTCGCCGCGCAGGATGCAGCTGGGGTATTTCCAGGTAATCGCCGACCCGGTTTCAACCTGGGTCCAGGAAATATGGCTGCGTTTGCCGCGGCAATCGCCGCGCTTGGTCACGAAGTTGTAGATGCCGCCCCGGCCGTTTTCGTCGCCGGGATACCACTTCTGGACCGTCGAGTACTTGATCGACGCGTCATCCAGCGCGACCAGCTCAACGACGGCAGCGTGGAGCTGGTTCTCATCCCGCATCGGCGCGGTGCACCCCTCCAGATAGCTGACTGTTGCACCGTCCTCGCAGACGATCAGGGTACGCTCGAACTGGCCGGTATTGCGTTCATTGATGCGGAAGTAGGTCGACAGTTCCATCGGGCAGCTGACGCCCTTGGGCACAAAGACGAACGAGCCGTCGGTGAAGACCGCCGAATTCAGCGCCGCGTAGTAATTATCCTTGGGCGGGACGACGCTGCCCAGGTACTTGCGGACCAGTTCCGGGTGCTCCTGCAAGGCTTCGGAGATGGAGCAGAAAATGACACCGGCATCCTTGAGCTTGTCCTTGAACGTTGTCGCCACGGACACGCTGTCAAAGACCATGTCCACAGCCACGCCGGCCAGTGCAGCACGTTCGTGCACGGGGATGCCCAGCTTTTCGTAGGTTTCCAGCAGCTTGGGGTCGACTTCATCCAGGCTTTTCGGCCCGGCCGAACTCTGCGGGGCCGAGTAGTAGCTGATCGCCTGGTAGTCGATTTCTTCGTGTGTGAGGTTCGCCCAGGTGGGCGGCTGCATCTCTTTCCACACGGCGTAAGCGGTCAGGCGCCACTCAAGTAGCCATTCGGGTTCGTTCTTGCGCTGCGATATGTGGCGAATGACATCTTCGTTCAGCCCCGGGGGCAGGGTGTCCGACTGGATGTCAGTGACGAAGCCCGGGCTATAGTCCCGGCGACCGAAGACTCTTTCGAGTTCTATGGGGACTTCAGTACTCATGGATGATGCTTTCCCTACGGGGTGGCCGAGTGAGTTCAGCCACCGACAATTTTTCGAGTTCGCCGCGTAAACGGGTGTTTATCAGGTGCCAGTGCGGCCGCATCTGGCAGCTTTGCTGCAGTTCGCAGCCAACGTCTTCGGTCTGGCACGGGGCCAGGGCAATGGGGCCTTCAAACAGCTCCACGACCGCCAGGATCGGAATGTCGTTGGCCGGCCGGCTCAGGCGATATCCACCCTGCTGGCCGCGCTGTGATTCCACCCAGCCTGCACGACTGAGGGCCTTGAGCGCCTTGCTGGCCATGGGCAGGTGCAGGCGGGTGTCCGTTGCCAGTGTCTGCGCGGATACCGATTCGGAGGTGTTCTGTGCCAGCTGTGTGAGCAGCACCAGAGCGTAATCAGTAAGTCGGGAAACGCGGAGCATGCTCAAATAGTACCAAAATAGTACGAATTGATCCAAAAAAAACGCGGCCCGAAGGCCGCGTTCGTTCGTCTGGCGTGTGCCTTACTGTGCAGTACGCACTTCCACGCGACGGTTCTGGCGACGGCCTTCTGCCGTGTTGCCCGTGGCATCCGGAGCTTCGTCACCAAAGCCGCGGGCAATGATGCGTGCCGGGGATACACCCTGATCGATCAGGTAGCGGCGCACGGCATTGGCACGACGCTGGGAAAGATCCAGGTTGTAAAAGTTGTTGCCTTCGTCGCTGGCATGGCCAGCCACCTGGATGCGGCCGCTGCCACCGGCGATGCTTGCAGCAACGTTGTCCAGCTTCATCATGGCGGCGGACGTCAGCTTGGTGCTGTCGAACTCGAACAGAACCGCGGTCAGCAGCGTGCTGGTCTGGACTGCACAGCCGTTGGAATCTACCGATTCATCCGCCTTGGGTGCAGGGCAGTCCATGGCAATCGAAGGTGCAACCGCGGGTGCGCAACCGGTGCTGTCGACACGGGTGCCAACCGGGGTGTCCGGGCACAGGTCGGCATCATTGGCGACGCCGTCACTGTCGGAGTCACCTGCGGTGTCCACGACTGCAACGCCGGCTGCAGCCGGTGCGGACTGCTTTTTGTCGAACAGCGGGATCTGGTAGCCCAGAGTGATGACCGGGTCGATGAAAAACAGCTTCTGACCGTTGGTGCTGGAGTCTTCGTTGCTGTGCAGGTCTGCGTTCAGCGTGCCTTCGATGCGCAGGTCACCAAAGCCGAGAAGCGGCATGCGGTAGCCCAGGCCACCAGCCAGGTTCAGCGCCGTGTAGTCGTCGTTCGGATGGCCGTCGGAATCGGTGATGCCGGCACGGATGATGCTGTAGACGCTCTGGGCAGACTCGCCCAGGTAGGTCAGCAGGCCCAGGCCCAGACCATAGACTTCGCCGCCGTCGGCCAGGTCCGTGATTTTCAGATCCAGTTCAACGTTCTGGGTTTCGGAAAGAGGGCGACCGATGCCAATCCCGTAAACCATCGAATCGCTGGAAGCGCGCTCATTGTCCGTGAACATGAAACCCACATTCGGGTTCACGTAGTAGCCAAGATCGCCGTGGCCCGCATAGGCCGTCGTGGCCATTCCCAAAAGAAGGGCCTTCCCCAAAAGATGCCGCATGGTGCGTGTCCTCAAATAATTGATTTTTTCGGTTCTCACTAACCGTGCCGCGAGTATACCCACGGAGGTCGGTCATGTCAGTTACAGGCGTGTGAATGTGCCGGTCTGTGTGCCATCGACCCACTCGATTTCGAGTTCGGTGGGCTCAGGGGGCAGTTCGGAGCGGCGGGTCAGCAGCTGGTGCTGTTGTCGAACGATGGCGTACCCGCGTTGCAGTACACCGCGCGGTGAGACGGACTCCAGGCGGGATGTGGCATGCAGCAAAGCCTGCTTTTGCTCCGCCAGACGCCGGTTCATCACCGACTCGAGTCGCTGGCGCAGGTCCGCGTGCCGCACGCGGGCACTCTCCAGCCCTGACGCCGGGGAGGCACGCCCCAGCCGCGCCTGTAACTGCCGCAGTTGCGCGCGCTGCGTGGTGAGCATCCTGTCGGTGGAGAGGCTGAGTCGGCGAACAGCGCTATCCAGTCGTTGCGCGTTGGTCTCGATGCGTCGTCGGGGTGCCTGGCGATCCAGTCGCTGTGCGAGGCGGGATATTTCCAGTGTCTTGCGATCGAGGTTGCGTGCCAGTGCGTTGCCCAGCCGCTGGCGCAGGGGAGAGAGCCTTTGCGCCTGCTGGCTGCGGTCCACGCTGAGCAGTTCGGCGGCTGCGGTCGGAGTGGCCGCGCGCAGGCTGGCCACGAAATCCGAGATGCTGAAATCCACTTCGTGCCCGATGGCGCTGACAACGGGCAGGGCGCAAACGGCAACCGCGCGTGCGACGACTTCGGTATTGAATGCCTGCAGGTCCTCCAGTGAGCCACCGCCGCGCGTGAGCAGCACGGCCGAGTTGGGCGCTCCGGGGCGGATTCGCAGGAGGGTCTCTGCGATCTTTTCTGCGGCGCCGGGGCCCTGAACCGGAACCGGGTGCAGTTCCACGGGCATGAACGGGTCGCGCCGGCGCAGTGTCACCAGCACATCTTGCAGGGCGGCAGCCTGTGGCGAACTGACAATAATGATGTGCTGGACGGGCTGCGGGAGTGGTTTCTTGCTCTCGGCCTTGAACAGGCCCTCGGCCTGCAGTTTGTTCTTCAGCCGCTGGAACGCAGCGGCCAGTGCGCCGTCGCCGGCGTCCTCCACGGCATTGACGATCAGTTGCAGGTCGCCACGTGGGGTGTAGATCGCCAGCCGCCCGTGGGCAACGATCTTCTGGCCTTCGCTCAGAGGTTGCCCGCGAATGCTGGAGCGAAACCACGCGCAGCGAATCTGCCCGTCCAGGTCCTTGAGTGAAAAGTAACGATGCCCCGAGCGGGCCTGCACCAGGCTGCCCACTTCTCCTTCGACGCGCACGGCTCCGAACTCGGCATCCACACGTTGATGCAGCAGGGCGAGCAATTCGCTGACCTGGTAGGGCAAAGTTGCCGGAGAGGGGGGTAAATTCGGAAAGGAGTGACTCACCACCGTTATACTACGAGATTCACTTGCCAGTTCGGATGGTTCTATGCGTGTAGTGCAGGAAGCCCTGACTTTTGACGATGTTCTGTTGCTCCCCGCCTACTCGGAGATTCTGCCCCGGCAGGTTGAGCTGGGGACCCAACTGACTCGTTCCCTGCGCCTCAACATACCACTGGTATCTGCTGCGATGGACACCGTGACCGAAGGGCGGCTCGCGATTGCGCTGGCCCAGGAAGGTGGCATCGGCATTATTCATAAAAACATGACGCCCGCGGAGCAGGCCTCCGAGGTGCGCAAGGTGAAGAAATTCGAGGCTGGCGTCATCAAGGACCCGATCACGGTTTCCCCGCGGATGACCATCGGTGATGTACTGGCCCTGACCCGCGCCAACGAGATTTCCGGCGTTCCGGTCGTGGATGGGCCGGATCTGGTCGGGATCGTCACCAGCCGCGACCTGCGCTTTGAAACCCGCCTGGATGCCCCCGTTTCCTCGATCATGACGCCCAAAGAGCGTCTGGTTACGGTTCGTGAGGGCGCCAGCAAGGAAGAGGTACGAGCACTGCTGCATGAGCACCGCATTGAAAAGGTGCTGGTCATCAATGACGCCTTCGAGCTGCGCGGCATGATCACCGTGAAAGACATCCAGAAATCGACGGATTTTCCGCATGCGGCCAAGGACGCCCAGGAACGGCTCCTGGTCGGCGCCGCTGTCAGCACCGGCGGGGACAGCGAAGAGCGTGTGCGTGTTCTGGTCGAGGCCGGCGTCGATGTGCTGGTCGTGGATACGGCGCATGGCCATTCGCGCGGCGTGCTGGAGCGCGTGGCGCGGGTCAAGAAGGAATACCCGCAAATTCAGGTCATTGGCGGCAACATCGCCACCGCGGCGGCAGCAAAGGCGCTGGTCGAGGCGGGCGCGGATGCGGTCAAGGTCGGCATCGGCCCCGGCTCCATCTGCACGACCCGCATTGTCGCGGGTGTCGGGGTGCCGCAGATCACCGCGATTTCCAATGTGGCCGAAGCCCTGAAGGGTACCGGCGTGCCGCTGATCGCCGATGGGGGCGTGCGCTATTCCGGTGATATCGCCAAGGCCATTGCAGCCGGCGCCAGCACCGTGATGGTGGGAAGTCTGCTTGCCGGCACCAAGGAAGCGCCGGGTGAAGTCGAGCTTTACCAGGGGCGCTCCTACAAGTCGTACCGGGGTATGGGCTCGATGGGGGCGATGTCGCAGTCCGAGGGATCCAAGGATCGCTACTTCCAGGAAGCAACGGACGAAGTCGAGAAACTGGTACCGGAGGGTATCGAAGGGCGCGTTCCTTATAAGGGGGCGTTGTCAGCGATCGTGCACCAGATGATCGGAGGCCTGCGCTCGAGCATGGGTTATACCGGCAATGCCACGATCGAGGAAATGCGCACGAAGGCCGAATTCGTTCGCATCACGGGCGCCGGCGTCAACGAGTCGCACGTTCACGATGTGTCCATCGTGAAGGAAGCCCCCAACTACCGTATGGAGCGCTGATCGCGATGCGCGATATTCATGCCGACCGCATCCTGATCCTGGACTTTGGTTCGCAGCTGACGCAGTTGATTGCGCGCCGCGTCCGTGAGTCCGGGGTGTACTGTGAGATTCACCCCTGCGACATGAACGCGAAGGCACTGGCCGAGTTCGGTGCCCGCGGAATCATTCTTTCGGGCAGTCCGGAATCCACGACCACCAGCGAAGCTCCCGAGGTGCCTGCCGGCGTATTCGAACTGGGTGTTCCGGTTCTGGGTATCTGCTACGGCATGCAGGCCATGGCCCGCCATTTTGGCGGCAGCGTTGAAGGCGGGCATACGCAGGAATTTGGCTATGCCGAAGTGCGCGCACGGGGTCACAGTGCGCTGCTGCGGGACATCGAAGACCGGGTCAACGATGAAGGGCATGGGCTGCTCGATGTCTGGATGAGTCACGGCGACCGCGTGACCGCATTGCCGGATGGCTTCGAGTGCATCGCCAGCACGCCGGACCTGCCGCTGGCCGGCATGATGCTGCGCGAGAAAAACTACTTTGGCGTGCAATTCCACCCGGAAGTCACCCACACCAAGCAGGGACACCGGATCCTGCAGCGCTTTGTCCGCGAAATTTGCGCCTGCGACGGCACCTGGACGGCGGGCAACATCATTCACGATGCCATCGTTCGGGTTCAGGAGCAGGTGGGAGATTCCCACGTGCTGCTCGGGTTGTCAGGCGGTGTGGATTCTTCCGTGGTTGCGGCGTTGCTGCATCGGGCCATTGGTGATCAGTTGACCTGCGTCTTTGTGGACAACGGGTTGCTCCGCCTGGGCGAATCCGACCAGGTGATGCGCACCTTTGCTGACCACCTCGGTGTCCGGGTCATCCGGGCCGAAGCGTCGGACCGCTTCCTGAACGCGCTTCAGGGCGTTGAGGACCCGGAAGCCAAACGCAAGATCATCGGTCGCACCTTTATCGAGGTTTTCGATGAAGAGGCCGCCAAGATTCCCAATGTGGCCTTTCTGGCCCAGGGCACCATTTACCCCGACGTGATTGAGTCGGCAGGTGCCAGCACCGGCAAGGCGCAGGTCATCAAGTCCCATCACAACGTCGGCGGCCTGCCTGATGATATGGACCTGAAGCTGGTCGAGCCGCTGCGCGAGTTGTTCAAGGATGAGGTGCGCAAGATTGGCCTCGACCTGGGGTTGCCCGGTGAACTGGTCAATCGTCATCCCTTCCCGGGGCCGGGACTGGGTGTTCGTATTCTTGGCGAGGTGCGTCCTGAAGCTGCAGAAACCCTGCGCCGTGCGGATGACATCTTCATTTCCGAGTTGCGCAAGGCCGACCTGTACGACAAGGTTTCGCAGGCCTTCGCGGTGTGGCTGCCGGTGAACTCCGTCGGGGTAACCGGCGATGGCCGCCGTTACGCACCGGTTATTGCGTTGCGTGCGGTGGAAACCGTGGACTTCATGACGGCCCACTGGGCCCGGTTGCCTTACGACCTGCTCGATGTCTGTGCACGCCGGATCGTGAACGAGGTTCCAGGAGTGTCCCGCGTGGTCTACGACGTCAGCGGCAAGCCACCCGCAACGATCGAGTGGGAATAGGCGAAATCGCAGCCCCGCGGATGTCGCGGGATGAAGAATGGATGCAAAAGGCCCTCCTGCTGGCGCTAGCGGCGGAGGAAGCCGGCGAGGTGCCGGTCGGGGCCTTGCTTGTTGATTCCACGGGGAAGCTGATCGCCGAGGGTCACAATCGTCCGATCACGGGGCATGATCCCACCGCCCACGCGGAAATTGACTGTCTGCGTCGGGCCGGGCAGGTGCTGGCCAATTACCGGTTTCCGGGAACCACGCTGTATGTGACGCTGGAGCCTTGCGTGATGTGCGCTGGCGCCATCATTCACGCCCGCGTGGGTCGTGTGGTGTACGGGGCCTATGACCCCAAGGCCGGTGCGGCGGGTTCCCATTCGGATGTTCTGCTGCGTGCGGGGCTCAATCACCAGCCGGTGGTCGATGGCGGGGTGATGGCGGATGAGTGCGCGCAGGTGCTCAAGGCCTTCTTCCGGCGGCGACGCTCCTGAGAGCGCAGGGCAATCAGGGCCAGGTGTTCAGTGCCACGCCCAGGCTGATGCGCTCGCCACTGGCGTTGTAGTCAATCAGTGACTCGCCGTAGCCATTGAAGAATTCGGCATAGCCCTGCAGACGGCTGTTGATCGGGAAGAACAGCGCAAATCGCATTGACCCCCGGTTGCGCTCATCCAGGCGCAGGTTGTTGCGCAACGTCAGACTGTAGGTGAGCCGGCCATCGGGGTAGAGCAGGCTGACCTGGCTGCGGCCGACGTAATCGGTGATCTGCGGGTTGTCATCACCACGCGCATCGCTGGGGTCGTCCTTGTCCTCTTCAGGCAGTCGCTTCCAGGCCGACACATCCATGCGCAAGCTGCCGATGTTGAACTCGATTCCGGCAATGATGCGGTTCCACGAGCGCGAAATGGGCAAAGGCTGGCCGTTGGACTCGTGGTTGATGCCAATTCGACCGTAAAGACTGCTCAGTGGACCAAGCTCACCGCGCTGGGGCCAGCGCGCCCGGAGGAACAATTCCGGCTCGTGGTTGGTGTCGCGAAAAGGGCTGGACTTCAGGCTGTTGTAGGCCTGCCACCAGGAGCAGGCGGTATAGGCAAAGAACAGGCTGATATCGCGGTTGGCGATGCGTTCCCAGACAGCCACCTTCAGGCTCATCTGGAATTTGACTTCCCAGTTGTCCAGGACCGTGTCGGAGATGCCGAAAGGGGCTCCATTGGGCCTGTTTGTCCAGGAAACCGGAAGAATGTAGTTGGTGCGGTGCGGGGTGATCGCGTCCGGGCTTTCCGGCTCAGCAGCGTGCGCCGCGGGGATACCGACGGCCACGGCAGACAGCAGCATCACAAGAGCACATGCGGTCTGCCGTTTCAGGCTGTTCGGCTTCATCGAGGCGGGGCCTCAGTACATGTCGGACTTGTCCGGAACTTGTGGCTGTCCATTCTCGTTCCGCGTCGGGATGAAGTCTCCGGTGATCATCTGTGCATAGCTCATGCCCGGGCCGACCATGGGGTAGACGCCTGCATCGGTATCAATGATGACCTCGAGAAATGCCGGACCCTCGTAGGCGATGAACTCCGCGATGGCCTGCGGCAGGTCGTCCTTGCTGGAAACACGGCGTGCGAATTCGAAGCCGTCGGCTTCGGCTGCCTTGATGAAATCCTTGGAGTGCAGGGATTTGTCGGAGGCAGACATGCGGCCCTTGAAGAACAGCTTTTGCCACTGCCGCACCATGCCGTCACCGTAGTTGTTCAGGACGACGACCTTGACCGGCAGTTTGTAGGTGGTGACGGTTTCCAGTTCGCCGAGGTTCATGCGGATGGAGGCGTCGCCATCGATATCAATGACCAGCCGGCCGGGTTGCGCGAACTGTGCGCCGACGGCGGCCGGCAGACCGAAACCCATCGTTCCCATCGAGCCCGAGGTCATCCACAGGCGGGGTTCGGCAAAATCGAAGTATTGCGCGGCCCACATCTGGTGCTGGCCCACGCCGGTCGAAATGATGGCTTCGCCCTGCGTGATCTTGTTGATTTCCTCGATGACCTGCATCGGCTGAATGGTGGTGGACTCGCGGTCGTAATTCAGCGCGTAAGTGGACTTCAGCTTGGCGATATGGTCACGCCATTCGCCAATATCCTGTGGCGGCACGTTGGCCTGGCCATAGGCCAGCAAGGCGTCCAGCGCCGGGGCGAGCACGCCCACATGGTGCCAGTCCACCTTTTTCACCTTGTTGATTTCCGACTCGTCGATATCGAAATGCGCAATCGCCTTGGCATTGGGGGCAAACAGGTCGGGGACACCGGCAACACGATCATCGAAGCGCGCACCGACGGCGATCAGGAAGTCGCAGTCGTCGACGGCATAGTTCGCCGCAGCGGTTCCGTGCATGCCCAGCATGTGCAGGGACATTTCGTCACGGGTGTCATAGGCCCCGATGCCCATCAGGGTGGTGGTGACCGGGATGCCGTAATGCTTGGCCAGTGTCCGCAGGCTTTCGGCGGCCTCCGCATGGATCACCCCGCCGCCAGCATAAATCAGCGGCTTGCGCGAGGCCTTGAGCAAGTCAAAGAAGCGCACACACTGCAGTTGCGACAATTTGCTGGCGCTGACCGCAGCCATCCGCTGACGGTAACCGGGGACGGGGAGGGTGGCGCTGCCATTGAAGGAGCCTTCCCAGTTCTGGATGTCCTTGGGGATGTCGATGACAACCGGGCCTGGCCGGCCGGTACGGGCAATTTCGAATGCTGTGCGCAGCGTCGCTTCCAGCTGCTGGGGATCGGTGATCAGGAAGACGTGCTTGGCGGCGGCCCCCATGATGTTGGTTACGGGGGCTTCCTGAAACCCGTCGGTGCCGATCGCGGCGGTGGGAACCTGACCGCAGATCACGACGATGGGGATCGAGTCGGCCATGCAGTCGGCGACCGGCGTCACGGTGTTGGTTGCGCCGGGGCCGGAAGTGACCAGGGCAACGCCCACGCGCCCGCTGGCGCGGGAGTAGCCGGCGGCCATGAAGGCGGCGCCCTGCTCGTTGGCGGGAACGATCAGCGGCATCGGTGCCGGCTTGCCTTCGGACTCGGCGGCGAGGTTGTAACGGAATACGGCGTCGTAGGTCGGCAGAATGGCGCCACCGGAGTACCCGAAAATCGTGTCCACGCCTTCATCGGCCAGGACCTGGACGATGACATCCGCCCCGCTCATGGTTTCGCCCGCACGCGGGTGGGAAGGACGCTGGGTGTTTTCGTGATCCGAAGTCATGCACTTATTCCATTGAACAAACCGACCGCGATCCATTGGCGGCCCGGCGCGCGATGATACCCGATAGACCGTGGTTTCACGGTCTTCCCGCCAGCTTGCATTGCGCAGCGCAGCATCCTGGGTTATTTTTGGGAGTCAACCTGCCCCAGTTCGGGGCCTTCGACGCGCGGACTCATGCGGCACATAATCTCCATACTCTTGGCCAACGAATCCGGGGCTCTGTCCCGTGTGGCCGGTCTGTTTTCAGCTCGTGGATACAACATCGAATCCCTGACGGTGGCCCCGACGCAGGATTCGACGGTTTCACGTCTGACGATGGTGACCAGCGGTTCCGATGCGGTCATTGACCAGATCAACAAGCAATTGCGCAAGCTGGTCGATGTGGTGGACCTGACCGACCTCACCGAAGGTGCCCATATCGAGCGCGAAATCGCCCTGATCAAGCTCGATGTTGCTCCCGCCCAGATTCAGGAATTGAGCGCTGCGGTTCGCACGCTGGGTGGGCAGGTTCTCGATGACACGCCGGGTTCCTTTACCGTGGAAATCGCCGGAACCGGGCGCGAACTGGATGACGCCATATCTCGTCTGACGGTCAATACACGGCTGATTGAGCTGGTGCGCTCGGGCGCAGCAGCGATCTCCTGCGGGGGCGGATCGCTAAAGATCCCCTGAACTATCAACCTCCGCCTTTTTTCATGTTTGCGACAGGATACGAATTCGCATGAGTCTGAATGTTTACTACGACAAAGACGCCAACCTTTCCCTGATCAAGGGTTGCAAGGTGGCGATTATCGGCTATGGCTCGCAGGGCCACGCCCACGCGCTGAACCTCAAGGACTCCGGTGTAGATGTCGTCGTCGGGCTGCGTGCCGGCTCATCCTCGGCACGCAAGGCCGAAGCTGCAGGCCTGAAGGTGGCTTCGGTTGCCGACGCCGCAGCCGCTGCGGACATGGTCATGATTCTGGCGCCGGACGAGTTCCAGGCCGAGCTGTACACCGACACCATCGAGCCCAACCTGAAGCAGGGCGCAACGCTGGCTTTTGCCCACGGTTTTGCCATTCATTACAACCAGATCGTGCCGCGTGCCGACCTCGACGTGATCATGATCGCACCGAAGGCTCCGGGGCATACGGTGCGCTCGGAGTTCGTGAAGGGGGGCGGTATCCCCGACCTCATCGCGATTGCCCAGGATGCAACCGGCAAGGCCAAGGACCTGGCGCTGTCCTACGCGTCGGCCATTGGCGGCGGGCGCACCGGGATCATTGAAACCACCTTCAAGGACGAAACCGAAACCGACCTGTTCGGCGAGCAGGCCGTGCTGTGTGGTGGCGCGGTGGAACTGGTCAAGGCCGGTTTCGAAACGCTGGTTGATGCCGGCTACGCGCCGGAAATGGCCTACTTCGAGTGCCTGCACGAGCTCAAGCTGATCGTGGACCTGATGTTCGAGGGCGGCATCGCCAACATGAACTACTCGATCTCCAACAATGCCGAATATGGCGAGTATGTGACCGGGCCCAAGGTCATCAATGATGAGTCCCGTGCCGCGATGAAGCAGGCACTACTGGACATTCAGACCGGCAAGTACGCAAAGAACTTCATCCTCGAAGGGCGCACCAACTACCCGGAAATGACCGCCATGCGTCGACTCAATGCCGCGCACCCCATCGAGCAAACGGGTGCCAAGCTGCGGGCCATGATGCCGTGGATCGCCGCAAACAAGCTTGTCGACACCGACAAGAACTGATTGCCCGCCCTCAGGCAGGGTGTGAATCATCGAGCCGTGCAGCCTTTTGGGGCTGCGCGGCTTTTTTTTGCCGGTCCAGAGTTAAACTTGTGCGTTCCATCCTGATCGAGGTGTGAATGCACTCACACACAGACGCTGATTCCGAGGAGCAGAACGTGCCGCGCAAAGGCTTTTACCTGCTGCCGAACCTGTTCACCACAGCCACGCTGTTCGGGGGGTTCTACGCAATCGTGGCGGCCATGAATGGCCGTTTCTCCGATGCGGCGCTGGGGATTTTTGCCGCGATGGTGGCCGATGCGCTGGATGGGCGCGTTGCGCGCCTGACCAATACCCAGTCGAGCTTCGGGAAGGAATACGACAGCCTGGCCGACATGGTGTCTTTCGGGCTGGCAGCAGCGCTGGTCATGTACCTGTACAGCCTGCAGCATCTGGCCAACGACGCCAGCCTGGGCGGGAAGCTCGGGTGGCTGGCGGCTTTCGTGTACGTGGCCTGTACCGCGTTGCGCCTGGCGCGCTTCAATGTGAATGCGTCTCTGGATGGCGGCAAGGGCGACTTTTACGGGCTGCCATCGCCATCGGCAGCCGCTCTGATGGCCGGGTTTGTCTGGATTGCTGACGATTTCCAGCTCTCTGGCGACATCCTGCGCTGGCCAGCCGTGGTCGTCACACTGGCGGCGGCGGTGCTGATGGTCAGCAATGTGCGTTACCCCAGCTTCAAGCAGATCAAGGTCGCCGAGCGTGTGCCGTTCATGTACCTGCTGATCATGCTGGCCGTCATGGTCCTGATTGCCTTCGACCCGCCGCGCGTACTCGGTGGCGTATTCGTGATTTATGCGCTCGCCGGTCCGGTCATGACGCTGCTGCGCCTGCGTAAACGCCGGCAAGGTTCCTGACATCAGGGCACAGCTTGTGCATACTTGGCGCCATGATGTCAGTGAGCAAGGAATCCCGCACAGCGAACCGCCCCCTCGCGGTGCGTGCTGCTGCGCTGCTACAGCGACTGCCCTGAGTGGGCAAACATATCGCATGGCCGGACGGGGCCGAAGCCGTCATTTACCGGATTTCCGAATACTCGCACACCGCCACAGAGACAAGGTGTTCGCATGACTGACAAACTCATTATTTTTGATACGACCCTGCGTGACGGGGAGCAAAGCCCCGGCGCATCGATGACGCGCGATGAAAAGGTGCGCATCGCCAAGGCACTGGAACGCATGAAGGTCGACGTGATCGAGGCTGGCTTTGCCGTCGCTTCGCCGGGCGACTTCGAGAGCGTGAAAGCCGTAGCCGAAGCGGTCAAGGGCAGCACGATCTGCTCGCTGGCCCGGGCCAATGCCAAGGACATCGAGGCAGCTGCCGAGGCCCTGCGTCCGGCACCCCGCCGCCGGATTCATACCTTCATCGCCACCTCGCCGATTCACATGGCGAAAAAGCTGAACATGTCGCCCGACCAGGTGGTCGATGCTGCCGTCGCGGCCGTCAAACTGGCGCGTCAGTTCACCGATGATGTGGAATTCTCCCCCGAGGATGCCGGACGCAGCGAGCCCGACTTCCTGTGCCGGATACTCGAGGCCGTCATCGATGCCGGGGCGACCACCATCAACATTCCCGACACCGTCGGTTATACGGTTCCGCACCTGTTCGGCGAATTGATTGCTGACCTGCGTCAGCGCATTCCCAACAGCGACAAGGCGGTGATCTCGGTTCATTGTCACAACGATCTGGGCATGGCGGTGGCCAACTCACTGGCAGCCGTGATGAACGGTGCGCGGCAGGTCGAGTGCAACATCAACGGCCTGGGTGAGCGCGCCGGCAATGCGGCGCTGGAAGAGATCGCCATGGCGGTACGGACCCGGCGTGACGTCTTCAGCTGCGATCATGGCCTGGACACCTCGCAGATCATGACGGCCAGCAGGCTGGTCAGCTCGATCACCGGATTCCCGGTACAGCCAAACAAGGCCATCGTGGGTGCGAACGCCTTTGCCCATGAGTCCGGTATTCACCAGGACGGCGTCATCAAGCATCGCGAAACCTACGAGATCATGACGGCTGCGGATGTGGGCTGGCAGGCACAGCACATCGTGCTGGGCAAGCACTCCGGGCGCAACGCCTTCCGTACCCGTTGCGAAGAGCTGGGGATTGCCTTTGATTCACCGGAGCACCTGAACGAAGCCTTTGCCCGCTTCAAGGTGCTGGCGGACCAGAAGCACGAAATTTTCGACGAGGACCTGCAGGCCCTGGTGTCGGATGTGGCCCAGACGCACGAGCATATCAACCTGCACAGCCTCGAAGTCACTTCATCGACCGGGCAGCGACCGGTGGCACATCTTGCGCTGCAGATCGATGGTGAGGTTCACCAGGCCAGTGCCGAAGGTGACGGCTCGGTGGATGCGTGCTTCAAGGCCATCGAACAGATCTGCGACAGCGGCACCAGCCTGCTGCTGTTCAACATCAGTGCAATTACCAAGGGCACAGATGCACAGGGCGAGACCACGGTGCGCCTGTCACGGGATGGCAAGGTTGCGAACGGGCAGGGCGCGGATACCGACATCGTGATCGCGGCGGCCAAGGCGTACATCAACGCCCTGAACCGGCTGGATCAGATGGGCATTCGTGTGCATCCGCAGGTCGGCGAAACCATCTGAAGTGAGCGCAACGGCTCGTCACTATGCGGCGCTGGATCTGGTGCGTTTTGCGCCACCGGATCCCACGGCGGAAGAGGAGCCGGCCGGCGAACCGGCGGCCGTTGTCGCACAGCCTGCGCCCATCAACACTGCTGCGGTGGCACCCGCGCCACCGCAGCAGACTCCGGCTCGGCCACCGGCGCCGGGTCCCTCTTCGGTAGCACCGACGTCACCGCATGTGGCGGCGGCGAGCATGAAGATCGGCGCGCCATCCGACCCGGAACTGGCTGACCGTATCAGCCGCATGGACTGGGATACCCTGCGCGCCGAGCTGGCGCGCCGGCGGCGACCGCCGGCAACGCAGGGTGTCTTCGGTGTGGGAAATACTCAGGCGCCGCTGTTCGTCGTTGGCGAAGCCCCTGGGGCCGAGGAAGACAAGCAGGGCGAACCCTTTGTTGGACGTGCGGGTCAGTTGCTGGATGCGATGCTGAAAACCATTGGCTATTCGCGTCAGGACAACGTCTACATCACGAACATCTGCAAGTTTCGTCCGCCGGATAACCGGGACCCGCGTCCCGACGAGATCGCCGAGGACTTCCCCTTGCTGGCTCGGCAGATTGCGCTGGTCAAGCCCCGGTTGCTGCTTGCGGTCGGGCGGATCGCAGCGCAGAGCCTGCTGGAAGCCGCCACGCCTATCGGGAAACTGCGCGGCAAGGTGCACCCGCATGGCGCGTCGGGCGTGCCGCTGGTGGTGACCTATCATCCGGCCTACCTGCTCCGGAGCCCGCTGCAGAAGGCCAAATCCTGGGACGA
>JBFHON010000010.1:0-21335 GCA_041593295.1 Oceanococcaceae bacterium
CTGTCGCCAAGTGCTTCCCGCCATTCCAGTTTGCGCCGGTAGGCTTCGCGGTCGGGTAGCGTGACCAGGGAAAGCAGAATCGGCATCAGCCACTGGTTGGTCACGATGATCGCGGCCATTCCGAAAGCCGCATTGATGGCCATTTCCTGAATGATGCGTATATCGATCAGCGCGATGGTGGCAAAACCGATGACATCGGTGAGCAACGCCGCCGTGCCGGGAATCGCCACGCGACGAAAGGAGGCAATCGCGGCCTCCAGTGAACTCTGCTCGGAGGTGGTGATCTCGTCGGCCCAGGCATTGACCATCTGGATACCGTGTTCGACACCGTTGGCCAGCACCAGGAAGGGCACCAGGATGGCGAAGGGATCGAGCCCCAGCCCGAAGAGCTTCAGCAGCCCGAACTCCCAGATCACGGCGATCAACGAGCAACCCAGCGGGAGCAGGCTCAGCCGCCAGGAGGCGCAGTAGACCCGCAGTAACAGGGCGGTCAGCGCCAGGGCAATGCCGAAAAACAGGATAACTTCGCCGGCGGCCCGCGCGACCTTCCCGACGACCATGGCAAAACCGATGACATGCACGGACATCCCGTCGTCCTCGAACCGGGCGCGGATGTCTTCCAGGGCGCGCTCAACGGTGCGGTAGTCGAGTTTTTCACCGGTGACAGGGTCGTGTTCGAGCAGTTCGGCAACCACCATCGCGCCGCGCTGGTTTTCGGCGACCAGCCGGCCAATGATTCCCGCCTTGCCGACATTGGCCTGGATGCGCTCAAACATCTCCTCGCTGGGGGTGTAGTTGCGTGGAATCACGTCGCCGCCGGCAATCCCGCTTTCCGTGATTTCCACATAACGCACACCGGGGGTGAACAGGGAGGTCACCCGCGATCGATCGACGCCCGGCAGGAAAAAGATCGCATCGGTCAAGTCCTTCAGGCGCTGCATGAAGGCCGCGTTGTAGATGTCTCCTTCTCGATTGATCAGGGCGATCGAAATCAGGTTGGCGCCTCCAAACGCTTGCTCATGCCGCTTGAAGTTCTGCATCCAGGGATGCCCGAGCGGGAGTTGCTTGTCGAAGCCCGCATCCAGCTGCACCTGCGAGGCCTGCCAGCCAAAAAACAGTGTCAGCGCCGCCAGCAATGCCAGGCCGAGGCGGCGGTGACCGAAAAGACGTGGCTCAATGACCTTGAGCACCCCCTGTGCCGTGGGCCAGCGCAGCTTCACGCGGTGTCGTCCATGAATGAGTGTCTCCGTGGGGCGGTGCGCAAACGTTTCGGCTTGCGGGGTTTTACGGCAGTATAGCGGTGCTGTTTCGCCGGGTTACCTGCATGTCTTCCACCCTGATTCTCGTCGGTACTGCCTTGCTCAGCAGTCTTTTTACCGGGCTGTTCGCCTGGCTGTTTTTCCGGTTGCACCTGAAGGCGCAACTGGAGCAGGTGAAGCGGGAAGTCGGCCAGCAGCTCGAGGATCGCGTGCGTGCCGGGGTGGTTGCCGGCGGCAAGGAGCTGCTTCCCCAGTTTCGTCGCGAGGTCAAAGAGGGCTTTCTCGATGCGCTGAAGGGCGGCCCGGTCTCTGGTGCCATGTCCGAGGCCGCGCGCAACGTCGCAAAAACCGGTGCGGAGTTACTCGGCAGCGGCTTTGACAACCTGCTCAAACCCCGGCCGCGTCGTCAGCTCTGAGACGGCCGGCCTGTTCAGGCCTTGGGTTCGAGTACGCGGCGCAGCTCTTCGAGCAGACGAGGATGGGCAACGGCGATGTCGCCGCTTTTCATCACATTCGAGTCCTTGAGGCCATACACCGCTGCGCCGGCTTCCTGGCAAAGCACGATGCCTGCGGCAAGGTCCCATGGCTTCAGGTTCAGTTCCCAGAATGCATCCAGACGCCCGCTGGCCACATAGGCCAGGTCCAGAGCGGCAGCGCCGCCGCGTCGAATCCCGCCGCAGTGTCCGACCAGTGCGGTGAGCTGGGGCATGTAGCGGTCGAGGCGGGGGCCGGGCGTGAAAGGTTCGCCGGTGCCGATCAGGGCTTCGCTGAGTTTGCGGGGTTTGTTGCTGACGCGAATGCGACGGTTGTTGAGAAGCGCGCCGCCGCCCTTGCTGGCGGTGAACAGCTCCTGCCGGTACGGGTCATAGACGATTCCATGGGTGAGCTTGCCGTTTTCCCGTACGCCAATGCTGACGCAGAAGTGGGGCAGGCCATGCAGGAAATTGGTCGTCCCGTCCAGGGGGTCGATGATCCACTCCACCGCGTTCTCGCCGGTGTACCCGGACTCTTCGCCGATGATGGCGTGATCCGGATAGGCGCGGTGAATGATGCGTATGATTTCCTCTTCAGCGCCGCGATCCACCTCGGAGACAAAGTCACGGGGGCCTTTGCGCTCAACGCGGATTTGATCGAGTTTTTCCATCGACCGCAGGATAATGTTGCCAGCGGAACGCGCGGCGGATACGCCAATATTCAGAAGAGGATGCATAAGAGTGCCGAAGACGGCTGAAAACCTGACCGCTAATGATACGGCAGGCCCTGCGCTTGCGCCGGGTACATCGAGCTTGCGAGTGGTCCTTTGCCGGACCACCCATCCGGGCAATATCGGTGCAACCGCACGTGCAATGAAGGTGATGGGTGTCGAAGACCTGGTCATTGTCGCCCCCAAGCCGGGTATTTTTCCCAGCGAAGAAGCGACTGCACGCGCGGTTTCCGCGGAAGGCATCCTGCAGCGGGCGCGCGTGGTCGAGACGCTGGAGGAGGCCGTAGCGGACTGCAACTGGGTGGTGGGCACCACCGCGCGCCAGCGCCATATCGGGCCCCCCGTCATCGCGCCGCGCGAGTGGGCCGAGGCGGCTGTGGTCAAGGCAGCACAAGGGATTGCCCTGGTCTTCGGTCAGGAACGAACCGGATTGACCAATGAAGAGGTGGCGCATTGTCAGGCCCTGATTCGCATTCCAACGCAGGAACAGTTCGCGTCGTTGAACCTCGGTTCGGCGGTTCAGATTCTGGTGTACGAATGGCTGCTGGCCAACGGCGGCACGCCGCCACAGCCGGTGAACCCTCGAGAAACGGCGACCAATGCCGAGCTGGAAGGCTTTCTGGCGCATTTGCGTGAGGTTTCCGACGCGGTCGGCTTCTTTGCGCGGAAGAACCCGGATGCCGTGCATCGGCGCCTGCGTGCGCTGTTCGGGCGTGCCGAGCTTGATCGCAACGAGGTCAACATTCTGCGCGGGCTGATGCGGGACATTCAGCGCGGGCTGGACGGCGAGAAGCCCTGAGACGCGTGCTGCGCACGCCTCGGTGCTGCTGACTGGATAGAATGGGAAGATGAAATACATCATCCGTCACCGCTGATGTTTGCCCGCATCCGCGAAGATATTCGCAGCGTTTTTGATCGCGACCCTGCGGCGCGTTCAACCTGGGAAGTGCTGACCTGCTACCCGGGGCTGCATGCGGTCTGGCTGCACCGTATTGCGCACCGTTTCTGGGGCTGGCGGCTTTACTGGATGGGGCGGTTTACGGCCCACCTTTCACGCTGGCTGACCGGAATCGAGATTCACCCGGGGGCGGTGATCGGTCGTCGCTTTTTCATCGATCACGGGTTTGGTGTGGTGATTGGTGAAACCACGCATATCGGGGATGACGTCACCCTGTACCAGGGGGTGACGCTTGGTGGAACCAGCTGGGACCCGGGCAAGCGGCACCCGACCATCGAGGACGGGGTGGTCGTCGGCGCCGGGGCCAAGGTGCTGGGGCCGTTCACGGTGGGCACCAATGCGCGGATCGGCTCCAATGCCGTGGTCACGCGGGCGGTGGCGTCCGGTGAGACGGTGATCGGCGTGCCGGCACGCAGCACCGGCCAGACGGTGCAGCCTTCGGAGAAGAGTGCGGCCATGGCGGCCCGTATGGGCTTCGATGCCTACGGGATGTCACGCAACATGCCGGACCCGGTGGCCAACACCATCAATGCGATGCTGGAGCATATCCATGCACAGGACGAATGCATCGGGCACCTGCGCGAAGCCATCCGTCATCTCGGTCACCACGAGGAGGTGCCCGAGTCGGAGCTGGCGCAAGGCGCGCTGCCGCCGTTGCAGGCGCATGCGCTGGACGACGGCAGCGTCACCGACGAGTGCGGAGAATCGCGATGACTTATCTGGATCACAACGCAACATCGCCGCTGCGGCCGGAAGTGCTCGACGCCATGTGGCCGTGGCTCAACAAGCACCATGGCAACTCGCAGAGCGTGCACCAGGCGGGCCGTTTTTCCCGTCAGGCCGTTGAGCACGCCCGGCAGCAGGTTGCGGCGCTGGTTGGCTGCGAGGCTGCCGAAGTCATTTTTACCGCTGGGGCCACCGAAGCCGACAACTGGGCGCTGAGCGGTTTGCGCAGTGGCCAGCCGCGGCTGGTAGGTGCTACCGAGCATGATGCGGTACTGCAGGCCGTGCCCGATGCGCGGCGGCTGGCGGTGGAGGCTTCCGGGCAGATTACGCCCGAGGGGCTGCGCATGCAGATCGCAGCGCAGGGAGGAGCGCTCCTCAGCATCATGTGGGCGAACAACGAAACCGGCGTGCTCAATGACATTCCCGCGCTGGCTGCGGTTGCCGCGGAACATGGCTGCGGTCTGCATTCCGACGCCGTCCAGGCTGCGGGTCGCGTGCCGGTGAACTTTCAGGCCAGCGGACTGGAGGCCATGAGCCTGTCTTCGCACAAGATGGGTGGGCCGCTGGGGGCAGGGGCCCTGATCGTCCGGCGGGGAGTCGAGATCGCACGAGGTCAACGCGGCGGGTCGCATGAGGGCGGGCTGCGCGCAGGTACGCTCAATGTGCCGGCCATTGTCGGTTTTGGGCATGCCTGCGAAATGCTGCAGACCGAGATGAGCAGGGAGTCGGCCCGGGTTCAGGCCTGGCGCGATGCTTTCGAGCAGCGCCTGCGGCAGACCTTTCCCGAGGTGGCGATCTACGGTGCCGATGCACCGCGCATTCCCAACACCAGTTTCTTCTCGCTGCCGGGCTGGCATTCCGAGGCCTTGCTGATGGCGCTCGACAAGCACGACCTGGCCCTGGCCAGCGGCTCCGCCTGCCACAGTGGCACCGATACGCCATCGCATGTGCTGGCGGCGATGGGCGTGCCTACGGAGCGGGCCCTGGGCGCGGTTCGCATGAGCCTGGGATACAGCAGCCAGGACTCTGATCTTGACCAGTTACTGGATGCCCTGGTTGCGATTGATGCCACGCGGGGGCATGGCAGCGTGTTCGGGGAACTGCTCGGTCCGTGATCTATCTTGATCATGCGGCGACGACGCCGCTTCGCGATGAGGCACGCGCAGTACTGGCCGAGTTCATAGCTGCCGATGGGCCGTTCGCCAATCCATCTTCGCAATACCCGGCAGGTCGGCAGATGGCTGCGCGCATCGCCCGGGCCCGCGAAGAGTTTGCCGCGCTGATCGGTGCTGAGGCCTCGGACATCATCTGGACATCCGGTGCGACGGAGGCGAACAACCTGGCCATACTGGGGCGGGCGCGTTTTGCGAAGGAGCTCGGCCGCAAGCTGCTGGTGCCGCGAACCGAGCACAAGGCGGTCATCGATCCGGTTCGGCACCTCGTGGGGCAGGGCTGGAAGGCCACCTGGCTGGACCCTGGTGCGGATGGAATCTGCGCGCCGGAGCAGTTTGCCAGTGGGCTGGATGGCGATACCGTTCTGGCCTGCGCGATGTGGGTGACTAACGAGACCGGCCTTGCGCATGATGTGGAGACGCTGGCCGCGCTTGCTGCTGCGCAGGGCGTTCCTTTGCATGTGGATGCGGCTCAGGCACTGGGCAAGGTGCCGGTAGAGGCGTTTTCTGGCGTGGGGTCGATGAGTTTTTCCGGGCACAAGCTGGGTGCACCGCCGGGGGTGGGGGCGCTGTACCTGCGCTCGCGACCGCGTGTCGGGATACAGCCGTTGCAGTTTGGCGGTGGTCAGGAGCGGGGGCTGCGCTCGGGCACCCTGGCCAGCGCGCAGATTCTGGCCTTTGTTGCCGCTGCAGTGGCGGCTTGTCGCGAACGGGTTCGGGAGCAGCAGCGTTTGTCGGTATTGCGCGAACAGCTATGGGAAATGCTTTCAACGGGCCTGAGTGGGCTCGTACGCAATGGTTCAGCGCACACCGGTAGCGCGCATGTGCTGAATGTCACTTTCCCCGGTGTGCACGGTGAGTCCCTGAGGGCGGCGCTGCCACAGCTTGCGGTTTCCAGCGGCAGTGCCTGTTCGTCAGCACAGGCGGAAAGCTCTTACGTTTTGCGCGCCCTTGGGCATGATGATGATCAGGCCAATGCTTCGTTGCGATTCTCCTTCGGGCACACGACGACCGCCGATGAAATCGCCCGCGCTGGTCACGATGTGGTCGCCACCGTGCGCCGGTTGCGCAGCTGGGAGCCCTGATGAGTGCTGACTTGTATCCGGCAGAGGTCTGGGAGCGTTTCAGCAACCCGCAGTGGGTGCTTGCGGCGGAGCTGGATGCGGCGGAGGTCTGCCGGGTTCGTACACCGGCGTCAGCGGAAATGGCCGTGCTGTTCCGGGCGGCGAACCGGCGCTGGTACTGGCGCGCCCATGCGAGCCCATGGCTGGTTGCCGTGCTCGAGGTGCTCTGCGCCGGCCTGAACACGTCGATCACCGAGGCGGCGCTGGACGAGGCCTTGAATAAACTGACTTTGCCACCAGTAAAACGTTACTGCCGTGCCATGGCATCAGAGCTGTGGCAGGCTTCTGCTCAGGCCTGAAGGAAATACCCGATGTTGACGTTCACCAGCGCTGCGGCGAAACGCATTCGCGAGCAACTTGCCAAGCGTGGGCACGGGGTGGGCTTGCGCCTGCAAGTCAAACCATCCGGCTGCTCCGGCTGGGCCTACAAGATCGACTATGCCGACGACGTGGCAGCTGATGAGCACCGTTTCGAGCGCGACGGAGCGCTGATCGTTGTTCCTGACAAGAGTATGGCGGCGCTCGAGGGTGTCGTGGTGGATTTCGTGGGGGACGGTTTCAACCAGCGGTGGAGTTTCACCAACCCCAACGCCGAGGCAGACTGCGGCTGTGGTGAGAGTTTTTCTCTGCGGAAGAGCGCAGTTTCGGGATAAAATGACGAGTTGGGCAGCTGCCGCGGTCACATCGCGTGCATTCGGCTGCTTTTTCTTTTCTGTTTCCCCCTTATCTCTCAGGTTTTACGCCCCATGGCTATCGAACGCACTTTTTCCATCGTTAAACCCGACGCGGTTGCAAAGAACGTAATCGGTCAGATCTACACCCGTTTTGAGCAAGCCGGTCTGCAGGTCATCGCTGCCAAGATGAAGCAGCTGAGCCGCGCAGAGGCGGAAGGTTTTTATGCCGTCCACAAAGAGCGTCCGTTTTTCAACGACCTGGTCGAGTTCATGATCTCCGGTCCGGTCATGCTGCAGGTTCTCGAAGGCGAGAATGCCATCGCCAAGAACCGCGAGATCATGGGTGCAACCAACCCCAAGGAAGCGGCTGCCGGAACAATTCGCGCCGACTTCGCCGATTCCATCGATGCCAATGCCGTGCATGGTAGCGATGCCCCGGAAACCGCCGCGCAGGAAATTGCCTACTTCTTTGCCGCGACGGAAATCTGCAGCCGCTAGTCGCGAACTCGCGACGGATTTCGGGCATGACGACGCCGACTAACCTGCTGGGGCTTGACCGCAAAGGCCTCGAAAACTGGTTCGCTGAACGGGGCGAAAAGCCTTTCCGTGCGCGCCAGATCATGCCCTGGATATACCAGCGGGGTGTGGCCGACTTTGCCGAGATGACCGATCTGGCGAAGTCCCTGCGGGCCCGGCTGGAAGAGGAGGCGGTTGTCTCCACGCCCGAACTGATTGCCGAAGAAACCTCAGCCGACGGCACCCGGAAATGGGTGCTGCGGCTTGAGGCGGGTAATGCGGTGGAGACCGTATTCATCCCGGAGGCTGAGCGCGGCACGCTATGCATCAGTTCCCAGGTGGGCTGTGCCATGGATTGCCAGTTCTGCGCCACGGCGACGCAGGGCTTTTCGCGCAACCTGTCCGCGGCCGAAATCATTGCCCAGGTCTGGTACGCGCAAAAAGCGCTTGGCGCCATCCCGCGTGAAGGCCGCGTCATCTCCAATATCGTCTTCATGGGCATGGGCGAACCCATGGCCAATTTCGACAATGTGGTCACGGCGATCAAGATCCTGCTGGACGACCTGGGCTACGGCCTGTCCAAACGCCGGGTCACGGTCAGCACGTCCGGCCTGGTGCCGTTCATGGATCGGCTGCGCGCGGAAGTTGATACCGCGCTGGCGGTTTCACTGCATGCGGCTACCGATGAGCTGCGCAATGAAATCGTGCCCATCAATCGCAAGTACCCATTGGCGGATCTGATGGCCGCCTGTCGCCGTTATACCGCGGATCGCGAGCGGCAGATGCACATCGTTTACGAGTACGTGATGCTGGATGGGGTGAATGACAGCCCGGAAGACGCACGGGCACTGGCGCGGCTGCTCAGTGGCATGCCGGCCAAGGTCAACCTGATCCCATTCAACCCGTTCCCGGGCACGCGTTACCAGCGTTCCAGCGAGGCGGCTGTAGCCGCCTTTGCCAAGATCATGCGCGACAAACGCATCATCACCACGGTTCGCAAAACCCGGGGGGACGACATCGCCGCGGCCTGTGGTCAACTGGTCGGGGAGGTCAAAAACCGTCAGCGGCGCAAGCTGGGCGATATTCCTGTGGTGGTGCAGTGATGCGTAACTTTGCCCCGGCTGCTGGCAGAGTTCTGGTGAGTGCAAGGCCGCCGGTGCTGCTGCTCTGCGCCGTGCTGGCTCTGGTCGGTTGCGTCACCGAAACCACCAATCTGCGCCCACCTGACCCGGTGGAAGCAGCACGCCTGTATACCGAACTGGGCTTTGGCTACGTCAAGCAGAAGCAGTACGAAGTGGCCGAAGAAAAGTTCCAGCGTGCGCGGGAACTCAATGCGGGCATGGTGGAACCGGTCTATGGTCTGGGTCTGGTGCGCTTTGCCCAGGGTCGGACCATTGAAGGGCGCAACCTGATCGACCGCGCAGCGGCCGATGTGGGCGACAACACCAAGATGCGCAAGGTGATTGCGCAATGGTACTGCGAGGCCCGGCAGCCGGCTGAAGCTGGCAAGCTGCTCCAGTTGCCGATAGATGCCGGGGACCCGGATGCGGTGATCCGGTGGAGCGAATGCCTGTTCCGTAACCAGCGAGCCGCCGATGCGGACGAGGTCATCCTGAAAGCGCTCAGGCGCGAACCGAACGCGGGGCAATACCTGCTGGTGCTGGCCAATCGCTCCGCGGCCCAGCAGGACTGGTTGCGCGCAAAAATGCTGCTCAATCGTTACGAACGGAACGTTGCCCCCACCACCCAAAGTGCGGTGATTGGCTTGCGCACGTCGATTGCGCTGAGCGATGAGCCCCAGCGGCAGCGTTATGTCGCGCTGCTACAGAAACTGAACCCGCAGGTCCTCCAGCAAATCGACCCGAACACCGGAGAGTTGCGTCGCGATGGGAGCTGAACATCAGCCCGGGCGTGACGCGCCGGGTGCGGCAGCGCCCGCGAGCGGCCCCACACCCGGGCAAATTCTGAACGCCACCCGCGAACAGGCGGGGATTGACCTGAATCAGGCGGCACGGGCGGCCAATCTGGGTGTGTCGGTAGTCACGGCCATGGAAAGCGATGACTACAGCACGTTGGGCTTGCCGGTCTATGCGCGGGGTTACTACCGGCGCTATGCCAAGGTCATCGGTTGCGACCCGGAGGCGGTGCTGGCCGCCTACGAGCGGAGTACCGATAACCCGTCTCCGGTACCGAATATCTCGCAGCGACCCAGCATCCCCTACGCCGGGCGTTCCGGTCTGCAAAAGGCACTGCCCCTGGCGGCACTCCTTGGCGTTGCCTTCGTGGTGGCCTACCTGTTTCTGCGTGCGGATGCGCCCTCCGAGCCGTCGCGGGCGAGCGCAGATTCCTCACCCGGTTCGGCAGGGGCAAACGAAAGGCACCTGCAGCCCAGCCCGAAGCCGACGCTGGCCCCGTTGCCGGATACCCGCAGACCGGTTGAAGTCGACATGCAGGAGGCACGGGATCAGCAGGCGAGCGCGGGGGGCACCGAGCGGACGCTGGACCGGCGCACGGACAGTACCTCGGGCCTGAAACTCAGCACCGGGCTGGTGCCACCCAACCGGCTGGAGATCATCACCGGTCCGCAGGCTGCCTGGATTGAAGTGGTGGATGCCCTGGGTGAGCGGCACGTCTACCGTGTGGTCAATCCGGGAGAGACCGTCGTGATCGATGGCGAACCGCCCTACAGCGTCAATCTGGGAATGGCGCATACCCTGCGTATCCGCTATGGCGGGAAAGATATCGACCTGCAGGCGGCGACTGATTCGGCTTCGCGCGCGCGGGCAACAATCGCTGCCAATGGTGAGGTGGTACCCCGATGAACTATGCGCATACGATCAAGCGCCGGGTTTCGCGTCCGATCCAGGTCGGAAATGTGACCGTCGGCGGTGATGCCCCGATCTCCGTTCAGAGCATGACCAACACCGAAACCTGCGATGTCCCGGCAACGGTGGCGCAGATTGTGGCCCTGCAAAAGGCGGGTGCCGATCTGGTGCGCGTGTCCGTGCCCACGATGGATGCAGCGGAAGCCTTCGGGAAAATTCGCAAACAGGTAGATATCCCGCTGATTGCCGACATCCACTTCAACTACCGGGTGGGGCTGGCTGCAGCGGAGCAGGGAGCGGATTGCCTGCGCATCAACCCCGGGAACATCGGCTCCGAGGCCAAGGTGGCGGAAGTCATTGCCTGCGCGCGGCACCATGGCATTCCGATCCGTGTCGGTGTCAACGCCGGGTCATTGGAAGGGGATCTGCAGGAAAAGTATGGAGAGCCGACGCCCGAGGCGCTGGTCGAGTCGGCGTTTCGGCACATCGACATCCTCGATCGGCACAATTTCCCTGACTACAAAATCAGCCTGAAGGCATCGGAAATCTTCATGACCATTGCCGCGTACCGGCAATTGGCGACACAGATCGAACAGCCGCTGCATCTGGGGATCACTGAAGCGGGCGGGCAGCGCGCCGGCGCCGTGAAATCGGCGATCGGTCTGGGCATGCTGCTGGCCGACGGCATTGGTGACACCATCCGGGTGTCGCTGGCGGCTGACCCGGTCGAAGAGGTCAAAGTGGGCTGGGACATGCTCAAGAGCCTGCATCTGCGCTCGCGCGGCATCAACCTGATCGCATGCCCGAGCTGTTCGCGGCAGAACTTCGATGTGGTCAAGACGGTCAACGCCCTGGAACAGCGTTTCGAAGACATCGACGAACCGATGGATGTTGCTGTCATCGGTTGCGTGGTCAACGGTCCTGGTGAGGCACGCGAAGCCGATATAGGTATCACCGGGGGCTACCCGAACACGGTATTTCAGGATGGCAAGATCACCGGCAAGCTCAAGAATGACGATCTGGTCATTGGTCTGGATGAACTGGTGCGACAGGAAATCGTCCGTCGTCGGTGTGCGCGGGAGGGCAGCTGAATGAGCACCCGTATCCGTGCGCTGCGGGGTTTTCCCGACATCGGCCCCGACGACACACCTGCATGGCTGGCACTCGAGGATGCGTCACGCGCGGTCCTTGAACGCTATGGCTATGCCCAGGTGCGGATGCCGGTTCTGGAATCGACGGATCTGTTCGCGCGTAGCGTCGGCGAGGTTACCGATATCGTCGAAAAGGAAATGTTTTCCTTCGTCGACCGCGACAAGAACGCCATGAGTCTGCGCCCCGAAGGCACCGCCTCGGCGGTGCGCCTGGGCATCGATGGCGGCCTGCTGCACAACGCGCAGCGTCGGCTGTGGTACGTCGGGCCCATGTTCCGGCACGAACGTCCGCAGGCAGGGCGCTATCGTCAGTTTCACCAGGTCGGCGTGGAGTGCTTTGGGATCGCCAGCGCGCTCGCGGACATCGAAGTGATCCAGATTTCGGCGCAACTGCTCGCGGCGGCGGGTGTGGCGGATGCGGTCACGCTGGAGCTGAACACGCTGGGTAGCGCCGCTTCCCGCGCGGTCTATCGCGAGACGCTGCGCGACTGGTTGCGCGAGCATGCCGAACAACTCGACGAGGACAGCCGGAACCGCATCGAGCGCAACCCCTTGCGCGTTCTTGACTCCAAGGTTCCGGCCACCCAGGAATTGCTGCAGGATGCGCCGTCGCTGGCGGCCAGCCTGGATGAGGAATCCGTGACGCACTATGCTCAGTTGCGTGCGGGTCTGGATGCGCTCGGCATCGCTTACGTGGAAAATCCACGGCTGGTACGTGGCCTTGACTACTACAATCATGTGGTCTTCGAGTGGACTACTGATCAGCTGGGCTCCCAGGGCACGGTGCTGGCCGGTGGCCGTTACGACGGATTGGTTGATCAGCTTGGTGGCGGGGCCGTCCCGGCTTGCGGTTTTGCCATGGGGATGGAACGGGTGCTGTTGCTGCAACGTGCCCTGAACAAGGTTCCCGAGGCTGGCGGGATCGACGTGTATGTCTGTCACGAAGGTGAGACCGCGCGCAGTCGTGCGCTGCAGTTTGCAAGCCGGATTCGGGATGCCGGTTTCACGGTCGTGATGGACGGTGCAGACGGACGGCTGAAAGGTCAGATCAAGCGAGCGGCGGCCAGTGGTGCCGGCGCCCGACTGGTGTGCAAGGACGAGAGACAGGACTGGACCGGACTGAATGGCGACTTGCCCGAGGCCCTGGTCAAGTTGTTGACAGAAATATGCCCTGCGCAAGCGCAGGCGAATGAAACGAAGAACTGAAGGGACACGCGAAGTGGAACTGGAAAAAACTGATCAAGAACAGGTTGAAGAGCTCCAGAAGTGGTGGCATGAGAACCGACTGGCCCTGATTACGGGTCTGGTCGTGGGTATTGGTGCCCTGGTCGGCTGGGAGCAGTGGCAGAAGTCGCAGCTTGAAGCGAGCATGAGCGCGTCCTCGATGTTTGAAGAGGTCAAGCGTGCTGTTGATACGGGCAATGCCGAGCGTGCAGATACCGCCCTGGGCCGTCTGCAACAGGAACACGCTGGCAGTAGCTACGTGGTCGACGCACTGGCAACGCGTGCCGCTTTGGCCGCCAGCAATGACGACTGGGGCAACGCAGTGACCCTGCTCAAGGAAGCGCTGGATAGCGGTCCGCAGCCGGCAATCGCCGGGCTCCTGAAGATCCGCCTCGCACGCGCGTATTGGGGGGCTGGCCAGGCCGACGAGGCCGTGGGCGTCCTGAAAAGCGACATCCCGGAAAGTTTTGCCGCCAGTGCCGATGAGCTTCTGGGCGACATCGAGATGGCTCGCGGTAACCCGGAGGCCGCGCGTGCGGCCTGGGAACGCGCTTTGCCCAAGCTTGCCGGTTCGCAGGCAGCCAATATCGTTAACGAAAAGCTGGCCCGCGTCGGTGGCGCATCCTGATGCGCGGGATCGTCTCCTCTGCGTTGCTGATCGGTGGTGCATTGCTGCTTACGGCCTGCGCCAGCAAGCCGCGATTCGAGCCCGCAGAACTGAAGGGCATTCGTGCTCCTGAAGTCAGCATCCAGAAGAAGTGGACGCGCGATATCGGCCAACTCGGTGCGTTGCGTTCGCTGCAGCCACTGGTGGCTGGCGGGCGCATTTTCGTGGCCGAAGCCAAAGGCAAGGTCTACGCCATAGACGGGCAGGGTGCCGAGTTGTGGCGCATTGAAACCGGCCGCAGGCTGGGCGCCGGTCCTGCCCTGGTCGACGGCCAGCTCATTCTGGGAGACCGCGACGGCGGCATCGTCGCTCTCGCCGCCGCAAACGGTGAGGAACTGTGGACGAAGCCGATCTCCAGCGAGGTCATCACCATCCCCGCTGGCGATGCTGACCTGCTGGTCGTCAAGAGCGAGGACGGGCGAGTCCATGGTCTGGATCCGCGTGACGGCTCTGATCGTTGGGTGGTGCCGCTCAACGTCCCAGCGCTGACCTGGCGTGGAAATGCCCCGCTGGTGCTGACGGAAGACGCGGTACTGGTGGGTACGTCCAATGGTCGCCTGAAGGCCCTGTCGCGAGAAGACGGCTCGCTGCTGTGGGATCAGGTCATTGCCGAGTCCACTGGTCGCTCCGAAGTTGAGCGGTTGACGGATGTGGATGGCGCGTTGCTGCAGGCCGGGCCGGTGATCATCGCGGTCAGCACGGGCGGCAACATGAAGGTCCTGCGCACGGATGGCGGTCAGCTGATCTGGGAGCGTGCTGTGGGCGGTTTTGTCGGTGCCTCCATCGACGAAAATTGCCTGTATGTGATCGATACCCAGGATTTCATCAGTTGTCTTGATCCACGCTCCGGCGCGGCCAAGTGGACCAATGAAAAACTCAAGTACCGCCAGTTGACGGCAGCTCAACCCTGGAAGGGGAATGTGGTGGTTGCCGACTATGACGGTTATGCCCATGTTCTTTCCACGGCCAACGGGTCGATCATTGCCCGGGCCCGGCTGGCCAGCAAGGCCGTGAACTGGATTGGCCCGGGCCCCGAGGGGAGCTTGCTGTCGCTGGGCGCCAATGGTGCGCTGACCCAATTCGATACCCAACCGCTGTCCGGCTCGGCCGGCTGACGTGGAACTGACATGACCGCCCCTCTGGTAGCCCTCGTTGGTCGCCCCAACGTCGGCAAAAGCACCTTGTTCAACCAGATCACGCGGTCGCGTGATGCGCTGGTCGCAGATGAACCCGGTCTCACCCGGGATCGTCGTTATGGCCTGGCGCGGGTTGGAGATCGACCCATCGTGCTGGTCGACACCGGCGGCATCGTCGAAGACGCCGATGCCATGGAACGGGAAATCGTCCGCCAGAGTCTGCACGCGGTCGAAGAAGCGGACCTGGTGTTGCTGGTGGTGGATGCCCGGGCGGGGGTAACGGCTGAAGACGAGTTCGTTGTAGACGAACTCCGTGCGCGCAGCTGTCGAGTCCTGCTGGTGGTCAACAAGTCGGAAGGGCTGGATCTGGCCACTGCAGCGGGCGAGTTCTTTGCCTGGGGCTTCGCCGGGCCGGTGTGTACGGCTGCCGTGCACAAGCAGGGTCTGGGCCCGCTTTCGGAGCAGATCGTGCAGATGCTGCCCCCAGCGGATCCCGTTGCAGAGGAGGCGCCGGATGGCAGCGAGAACGACGCCATTCGCATCGCGCTTGTCGGGCGACCCAATGCGGGCAAGTCCACGCTGTTCAACCGTCTGCTGCGCGAGGATCGCGCCATTGCGTCGGATGTGCCCGGAACCACGCGTGACAGCATTGAAGTCCCGCTGGTCTGGGATGGTGATCACTATCGGCTGATCGATACTGCCGGCCTGCGCCGCCGCGGCAAGATTCAGGACCGGGTGGAGAAGTTCTCCGCAATCAAGACCTTGCAGGCCATCGAGTCTGCGCATGTGGTCGTCACACTGCTGGATGCGCAATCCGAGGTGTCCCAGCAGGATGCCCGCATTCTCAGCGAGGTGGCTTCCGCGGGCAAGGCATTGGTGCTGGGCCTGAACAAGTGGGATGGCCTGGGCAATGATGCGCGTCAGCGTTTCGAGACCGAGGTGGAACGCAAGCTGGGTTTCTGCAGCTACGCAGCCGTGCAACGCATGTCCGGTCTGCATGGCTCGGGCCTTGGTGAATTGATGGCCAAGGTCAAGCGTGCCGCTCAGGTGGCCTTTGTGGACCTGTCGACTCCGGCCCTGACCGATGCGCTGGAGCAGATGGTGCGCAAGCACTCGCCACCCATGGTGTCAGGTCGTCGGCCCAAGCTGCGTTATGCCCACCAGGGGGGGAAGAACCCGCCCCGCATCGTCATCCACGGGAACCAGACCGGCAAGGTGCCGGATTCCTATGAGCGTTATCTGATCAACGGCTTTCGCGAGCGCTTCAACCTCTGGGGGACACCGCTCGAGATCAACTTCAAGACCGGTGACAACCCCTACAAGGACAAGAAAAACGTGCTTTCCGAGCGGCAATACAAGCGTCGGCAGCGGATGATCAAGCACGACCGGAAAAAACGCTAGTCCGTCCTCGTTAGCCGGGCCTCAGGCCGGTTCCGCAATAATTGCGACATACAAGCCTAGCCCCGGCTCGCTATGGTGATGTGTATCTACCAGGAGACACACAGCATGGCCCCATCCACTGGCTCGGATAGTCCCGATCTGCTGATTCGGAATGCGCTCATCTTCGACGGAAATGGTGGGCGTCCTTTCACCGGCGATGTCGCCGTTCGTGCAGGGCGCATCCAGCAAATTGGTGCCAACCTCGGCGCTTCAGGCGCAAAGCAGGTGGTCGACGCCGATGGTCGCTGGCTGATGCCGGGCCTGCTCGATATCCACACGCACCTGGACCTGGAGGTCGAGCTCGATACACGGCTGCCAGAAGTGGTGCGCCATGGCACCACCACCGTCGTTGTCGGGAACTGCTCGCTGGGCATGGCCTTTGGTGCCCAGCTACGCAATGGCGAGAACCCCATCGTCGATTGCTTTGCGCGGGTCGAAAATCTGCCCAAGCCGGTACTGCAGAAGGCAGTCGAGCGGGCGGACTGGGAAGGAACGGGGGCGTACATGGAGCACCTGGAGCAGTTGCCTCTGGGGCCCAATATCGTGCCGCTGGTGCCGCATTCCATGCTGCGCGTGGAAGCCATGGGTTTGCAGGGCTCGATTGAACGCGATCCGAGCGAGGCCGAGCTGCAGCGTATGGAGGAACTGCTGGAGCAGAGCATGCAGCAGGGGTATGCCGGGTTTTCGACCGACGCCTTGCCATTTCACTACCTGGCCAATGACCCTCACCGCAAGACCCGCATACCGACGCAATTCGGCAGCTATGCGGAATTGAAACGGCTGACGGGAGTTGTTCGCCGTCATGGGCGCGTGTGGCAGGCCACGCCCCCCAAAGACACCCCCTTGCAGACCTTCCGCAACTTCGCATTGACCAGTGGACGTCTGTTTGGGCGGCCCCTGAAAGTCACGGCCGTTGCCGCGCTGGATGTGGTCGCGAACCGCGCGCTGAGCCGGCTGGCCTTGCTCATGACACGGTTGCTGAACTCGGCCTTCATGAATGGGCACTTTCGCCTGCAGGCACTGGCAGCACCGTTCCGGGTTTATGCCGATGGCATCATCACGCCCCTTGCGGAAGAGACTCCGGCATTTCGCGAACTGAACGAGCTGGATCTTGATGACCGCGAAGGGCGCCGGAAGCTGCTTCAGAACCCCGACTATCGTCAGCGTTTCCGGGCGGCATGGTTCAAGGACAAAAAAGGTTTTTCGGTGCACCGGATCAAACGCTGGCTGGGTGCGATGGATGACACCTTGCGTCGTGATCTGAGCGACATGTGCATGACCGAGCGCCCATTGCCGTGCTGGGAGGGGCTGGACCTCGGGGTCATTTATGGGCGCTATCAGGCCTGGCGCGCGGGCGAGGCCGTGCTTGCGGAAGAAGAGCGGGTGTTTGCCGAGCTGAACTGTGCGGTGGAAGATGACTGTGACTTCTTCATGGCCTTGCTTGAGCGCTTTGATACCGACCTGCGCTGGTCGGTGCTGGCTGCGAATGACCGGCCGGAAACCGTGCGCAAGCTACTTTTTGACGAGCAGATTCTGCCCGGGTTCAATGATTCAGGCGCGCACCTGACGAACATGGCCTTCTATGATGGAAACCTGCGTGGGCTGCAGCTGGCACAACGAGAGGGCCTGGCTGCTGTGGCCCGTCATGTTGCCCGGTTGACGCGTGAGCCGGCGGCTTTCTTCGGCCTGGACGTGGGGACGCTTGAGGCTGGTGCCCAGGCGGACATGACGCTCATCGACCCCGTTGCTCTATCGCGCTATGTGAGCGAACAGCACACGAAGTTGCAGTACCGCGATGTGTTTGACCATGAGCAGATGGTGAACCGGTCTCCCGGTGTCGTCAGTGGGGTGTGGATCGCCGGTCACCGAGCGTGGGATGGCAAGGATTTCGACCCGGCTTTGGGAGTGACACCGATGGGGCGTCCCCTGCGAGTGAACGCATCTCCGGCAGCGGATGCCAAGGTTGATGTGCAGCGGGCGGCCTGACGCCCGCTGCATCCTGGTGTTGACGGGTCAGTCGTTCAGTCCGATCCGGTCGCGGGCCATGGCATCTGCGACGATGTTCGTCGGCTGCTGTTGCTCGGCGGCGGCACGGAAGATGGTGCCGAGGGTGTCGCCAATGGCCTCTACCCGCTGATCGACATCAGCTTCCGTCCAGTTGCCCAGATGCTCACCACAGACATTGATGATGCCGCCGGCGTTGATCACGTAATCCGGTGCATACAGCACCCCGCGGTCGGCGAGCGCGGCACCATGCCGGTCTTCGAGTAGCTGGTTGTTGGCGCCCCCGGCAACGATCGGGACCCGGAGGCGGGGGATACTGTCATCGTTCAGCACGCCACCTAGTGCGCAGGGCGACAGCACGTCGGCATCGGTGGTGAGGATGTCCTCAATGGTGCTGACTGTTGCGCCGGTGGCCTGGGCGATGGCGGCAGCGCGGTCTTCGCTGATGTCGGCGATGGTGAGTCGCGCGCCGGCTTCATGCAGAAGCTGACAGAGGTTGCCACCTACTCCACCGAGGCCCTGAACAGCGATGTGGCGACCAGCAACCGACTCGTCACCGTGCACGTGCAGTAAGGCGGCACGAATACCGGCGTACACCCCGCGTGCGGTTTTGGGTGAGGGGTTGCCTCCGGCCTTCTGCTGAGCTCCGGCACCGGCCGCGCGGGGCAGGCCGGCGACGTGCCGGGTAGTCCCGGCGATGTGGGACATATCGTGTTCGGTGACCCCGACATCCTCGGCGGTGACGTAGCGCCCCTGTAGCCCGTCAACAATGCGTCCGAAAGCTGCGAAGAGCGCTGGTGATTTGTGCCGCGCCGGATCTCCCAGAATCACCGCCTTGCCGCCACCCAGGGGCAGACCGGCCATGGCGTTCTTGTAGCTCATGCCGCGTGACAGCCGAAGAACATCGGTGATGGCTTCGGCGCTGCTGGTGTAGGGCCACATGCGGCATCCTCCGGCAGCAGGTCCCAGACGGGTGGAATGAATCGCGATGATGCAGCGCAGCCCGGTTTCGGTATCGCTCGCAAAATGCACGAGCTCGTGTTCATCAAATGCGGGATGGTCGAACATCTGGTGGGGAGTCCTTGATCAGAAGCATCATCGTAGCCCGTCAGGGCAAAAAAGAAAGCGGCCCCGAAGGGCCGCTTTCGCAGATTCGACACCCGTGCCCTGCCGGCACGAGTGAGCGATGGTTATTCGTCGCCGCCGGCCATGCCGAGCAGGTTCAGGAGGCTGACGAAGATGTTGTAAATGCTGACGTACAGACTGACCGTCGCACTGATGTAGTTGTTTTCACCGCCGTGCACGATTTCGCCGGTCTGGTAGACGATTACGGCGCTGGAAAACAGCATGAACAGGGCGCTTACGGCCATCGACAGTGCGGGCAGGTGCAGGAACAGGTTGGCAACCATCGCCACCATCGCGACGATACCGAGGGCCATCATGCTTGCGCCCATGTTGGTGAAGCGCTTGCCCGAAGCCAGTGCGTATGCGGACAGCCCCAGGAAGATCAGGCCGGTACCGCCCAGCGCGGTCATCACCAGTTGCCCACCGTTCGGCAGGAACTTCAGGTAAGCAGAAATCATCGGCGCCAGCGTCAGACCCATGAAGCCGGTGAAGCCGAATACGCTCACCAGGCCCCAGACGCTGTTCTGCAGCTTGTGGGTCAGGAACATCAGGCCGTAGGCCCCAATGAAAAAGCCGAGGATGCCGATGCCGCCGAAGTTGAACTGCATGCCTGCCCAGGTGCACAGGGCCGAAAAGAGCAGGGTCAGCGAAAGCAGCAGGTAGGTGTTGCGGAGAACGCTGTTGGTCGCCAGCACGTCGCCCGCGCGACCGCGAGTGCGGGTCTGTCCAAGCGTGGTCGTCGGTTGGGTCGGATGCATAGGAATTATCCTTGGTGTACGAGTATGTAAGGGACAAAATCGAGTGTAACATCGACCGCGAGAATGCTCGCATGTTCCCTGTCAGGGGCGGTTTTCAGGCGCTTTTCTGCCCGCTGCGGGAACGCATGTCGAGGTCACGGGCCAGCAGGCGCTTGCGAATGCGATTCAGCACGCCAGTCAGGTCCAGGCCGGCAAGTGACAGCAACTCTTCGCGGCTTCCATGTTCAATAAATGAGTCCGGAAGGCCAATATTCAAGACCCGCACTGCGTCGTGCTGGGCCAGGACCACTTCGTTCACCGCGCTGCCGGCGCCACCTTGAACGGCGTTGTCCTCCAGCGTCACGAGCAGGTCATTGCGGTTGCTCATGTCCAGGATCATGGCTTCGTCCAGGGGTTTGACAAAGCGCATGTCGACGACATCGGCGTCCAGCAACTCGGCTGCCTCCCGGGCCACCTCCAGCATGGCGCCAAAACTCAGGATGGCAACGCGTGGGCGGCGTTCCGAGCGGGACTCGCGGATCATGCGGGCGCGGCCAACGGTGAGGGGGCGCGGAATGGTTGCGACCTCGACGCCGGGACCGCAGCCGCGCGGGTAGCGCACTGCTGCCGGCCCGCCATGGGCGATGCCGGTCTCGAGCATGCGTACGCACTCAGATTCATCCGAGGGCGCCATGATGATCATGTTCGGGATGGCGCGCAGGAAGGACAGGTCAAAGCTGCCGTGGTGTGTGGCGCCGTCGCCGCCGACCAGGCCACCACGGTCAATCGCGAAGAGCACGGGCAGGTTCTGAATGGCCACGTCGTGGATGAGCTGGTCGTAACCCCGTTGCAGGAAGCTCGAATAGATGGCCACGACCGGGTGGGCGCCCTCGCAGGCCATGCCTGCAGCCAGCGTGATGGCATGCTGCTCGGCGATGCCGACATCGATATACCGGGTCGGGTGCTCCTGCGCGAAGCGCACCAGGCCCGAGCCTTCGCGCATCGCCGGGGTAATGCCGAAGATGCGGTTGTTGCGTTTGGCGGCAGAGCAGAGCCAGTCGCCAAAAATCTGTGAGTAGACCGCAGGGCGCGGTTCCTGAGCGGCCGGTGCTTCACCGGTTACCGGGTCGAAGCGGGTAACGGCGTGCCAGGTGATGGGTTTGTCCTCGGCCGGTTCAAAGCCGCGTCCCTTGACGGTCAGCACATGGACCAGCTGGGGGCCGCCTGCAGCCTTGGCAGCCTGCAGCGTCGCATCCAGGGCATCGAGGTCATGGCCATCAACGGGGCCGCTGTAGTTCAGGCCGAGAGCGGAGAAGAAATGCTCCGGGTCGGGAAGGTGGGTGGCCGCTTCGGAGTCGCAGCCATTATCTCGCTGGCTGCGCGTCTTCAGGGC
>JBFHON010000011.1:0-21287 GCA_041593295.1 Oceanococcaceae bacterium
CGGAGCCATCATCGCTGCCGTCATCACAGATGAGCAGTTCCCAGTGCGGGTAGCGCTGGGCAATGACGGATTCGACCGCGCGCACCAGCGTATCCCGGCGATTCCAGGTCGGGAGGATGATGCTGAAGCGCTTGCTGCAACCGGCAAGCTGCTGCTCGGCTGCTGCAACCTGCTCGGCGGTCAGTTCCTGGGCGACCGAGGCGCGGGAGTGTGACGGTGCCGAGGGAAGTGCCGTGCGGCGGGGTGTCGTGGCCTTCGCCGGTGTGGGGTCGCGGCCTTCGTGCTGCCCCCGGGTCAGAAAGTGGGTGAACGCATCAACACTGCTGCCCGCAACATCGGCATACCGTGCCCGGTACGCCGTGCAGGAGAAATTCGGGCCGGGGTCGACATGCGCCCGGTCGTCTCGCAGGAGAAAATGCAGCAGCGGGTTGGTGCCACATTCCGGGTAGCGCCGCCGGTACCAGCGGCTATCGAACCAGGGGTTCGGGTTGCGCCCTTCTGCGGCGCCGTGCTGCAGGAAATGGGTGAAGGCAGGAGTGCTGCCAGCGGCAACATCCGGGTGCTGCGTCAGGTACCAGTGCGCGTCGAAATAGGGGGTGGGCGATGTCGGGAATTGCCGGGCGAGCAGGGTGTAATGGGCAAACGCCTCTTCCGGGGAAATGCCGTGTCTGGCGGCGTACCACTGCCGATCAAGCCACGGGGAGGGCGAGCGTGATTCCCTGCGCCCCTGTTGTGCGAAGTGGCCTAGAGGTTCCTGCCCGGCTGCAGCGACATCCGGTGCTTGCTGCAGGTACCAGTCGGGATCGAACAACTGGTGCGGAGATCGGTGTTCGCGCCAGCCATGTTCGAGGTAGTGCAGGAGCGGGTTCGCCCCGCTTTCGGCCACATCCGGGTTGTGGGCCAGGTAGAAAGGCAGGTCAAACCAGCAACTGGGGGAGCGGCCCTGTTGCCAGCCTTCCTTGAGCCAGTGCAGCAAGGGTTCACACCCGGCTGCAGCGACATCCGGGTATTGGGCCTGATAGAAAGCCGGGTCGAAGAGCCCGGTTGCGAGCAGCATGTGAATCTGCTGCTGCGACGGCGTGGACCGACGGGCGGCGAATGCCACCTTCTTCACTCTGCTGCCGATGGGGAGGGGCCGTTTGGTCTGCGCCCGGATTGCAGCAATGGTTGCCAGCGTCGTCTGTGCATCTGCGGAGGCTCGGGCTTCTGCCTGCTGAAAGGCGGTGCCGCTGGCCTGCAGGGCGGCCTCCCGCTTCTGGAGCTGTGTGCCCAGGTGCCGGGCACGGGCCTGCTGCGCCCGCAGGGATTTCTGGCTGGTCTGCAATTCGCCGCGTGTGCTCGTCAGTGCGTCCCGGGTTGTTGCCAGTTCGCGGGTGGTATCAGCAAGCCGGTTCTCGGTGTCGTGCTTTTCCGTTTTCAGCGTGGTGATAGCGGCTTCCAGTCGCTGCTGTTTCTCGCGGTCGCGAACGCGTGCGGTCTCGGTTCTTTGCAGGCGGAAATCCAGGTCGTCGGCCTTTTCTTTCAGTTTGCCTTTCTGGTATTCCGCGACCTCCAGCTGGTGCCGGGTGGATTTTTGCGCAGATTCGGCCTGAAACCATTCCGGGCCGAAAATACGGCAGGCATCATCGAACTCAGCGCGCACGCGGTCGAGTGTCCTCAGGGCGTCTTCGTCCATCGGGGCGCTGACCAGACCGCGCAGCGCGTCAAAGCTTTGTGTGACCCAGCTGAAGACGTCGGGATGGGCTTTGATGTCCTCGCTGCCATGAGCATGGTGTCGATTATCGGGGTGCAGGAAGGCATCGATTTCCGTCTGGACTTCCTGCGGGCGCCGGGGCCAGGGATGCTGCAGCTGCGATTCAACCCGCGTGGCAACGCTTTGCCAGTCCGTGAGCAGGTCGCTGAAGGGAACGATGCTGCGCGGCATGTCGCGACTGTGCCTTTCGGCGTCGAGCATGTGTCGGAGCCAGAGCAGCAGGCTGCGGTTGGTGGAAAAGCCGTCGCGGGCCTCCAGGGAGCCAGCGACTTCCAGTGGATTGCGCAGCGCAAGCAGGGCCGCCGAGGCGTAACCGCTGTTGCTCAGCGGCCCCGCCCAGGCCGGGTACAGCCGGCACATGCGGGGGTCCTTCAGCACGATCGTCGGTGAATCCTGGTAGTTGTCACGCAGGATGTCGGTTTGCTCGTGTGTGGCGGAGGCAGGGTCGAATTGCCGCTCCCAGGTGGGCTGCAGCGGGCGCCAGTCATCCCATTGCGAGCCGAGGGTCTTCAGCAGCTTTTCGTTGAATTCGTAGATGTCCTGCGGCTCCCAGAACCCCTGGTCGTTGTTGCCATCGGCGGCCTGCATCAGCTTCCGGGGTAGCTGGCAGCCCAGCAGGCTGACGGTGCGTGTAAGCGCCGACGTTCCGCTGCGGTGCATGCCCAGAACGAGAAGGGCGACTTTATGGGGGGAGGGAGTATTCACGCGTCTGAATTATACTTGCGGATTATCCGGCATCGTCCCGTGTCGCACTCTTGAGCCCTTTCCCTGCGAATCTTGTCGAAGCCGTTCCCCTGAACGTGGGACTGGTGTGTTCGCTGCTGGCCAATTTCGTGATTGCACAATGGCGGGTCTGGCATTTCGACTCGATCAACCTGGACCTGTCTCCGCAGCATGTGCATGCCGGAGCCGTGCCCCGCATGGGCGGAGTGGCCATCCTCTTTGCCATGCTGGTGGCCGGACTGGCGACCTATCTGGTGCTGGGTGAAGTGCTGCCCTTGAGCCTGGCGATGAGCGCGGCAGCGCCGGTCTTCGTGGTGGGGCAGCTGGAGGATATCCGCGGCAACATGAGCCCGGCCGTGCGTTATGGTGCCACGGCGGTTTCGGCTTACCTGCTGGTCGCGGTCTTCAATATCGAAATTTCGCGATACGACTTCTTCGTCTTTGACACCCTGATCCAGCAGCCCCTGCTGTCCGTACTGTTGTCGATTTTCTGCATTGCCGGTGTCACCCAGTCTTTCAATATCATTGACGGAAAGAACGGGCTGTCATCCGGGATGGCGCTGTTGTCGCTCATGGCGCTGCTGCTGGTCGCCCGGCAAAACGCTGATCGCGAGTTCGTCGCCGTGGTCGCGATGGCGGCAGCGGCAATCGCCGGGTTCTGGCTGGTGAACATCATGACGGGGCGGGTTTTCCTCGGTGATGCCGGGGCCTACCTGATCGGTTTTGTCGTGGCGGCCATGGCGGTGGCCATTGTCGCCCGCAATCCCCAGGTCTCCCCGTGGCTGCCGTTTGTTGCCGCGCTGTATCCGATTACCGAAACGCTGTTCACGATGACGCGCCGCATCGGCTTCGAGGGTAACCGCTTCAGCGAGCCCGACCATCTGCACATGCATTCGCTGATCTTTCGTCGGTTGACCACCGGACGTGATGCGCAGTTCGCCACCCGCGCGAACTCGATGACCTCGCTGATCCTTCTGGTCGTGAGCCTCATTCCCGGCGGTCTTGCCGTGTACTGGTCGGACGACTCGTATCTGTTGAAGGGCACCGTGGCGGTTTACGTGCTGTTGTATACGGTGGCTTATCTGGTGCTCCGGCGTCAGGTTGGTGACACGCCGTCGTCGGTGTGAACAGGGGGGCAGGGATGGCGCGCTTGGGATGTGCTGCTGCAAATCTCCCGTCACTGGTGATCCGGCACGGCTTTGTGTCGGGTGGCATGAAATGAAGCTGTTTGTGCGAACCGACGTGGCCCTGTGGCGGCGCAAGCTGGCGGCAGCGCTGGGGCTGGTGCTGGCCCGCCAGTCCGAGATTGCCTGTCAACTGACGCCCGCGCCACAAGCGGGCGTTTCCGAAACGCGGCTGGAGCCGCCCTTGCGGGGGCGTTGCCAGGTCGCGCTGTACCCGCAGGAACCCGGGAGTTTCCCCGGTGGGCGCCTGACGGTTCTGTGGGATGGGCCGGGGATGGATGGCACCGTTGCCGAGGTGGACATGGAGCCGCATACCAGCTGGCAAATGGTCGATCTGGTGGTGCCGATCATTGCCGAGCGTGTGTGGTGTCGATTCGTCTGGACGAACGCGGAGTCAGCGCCGCTGGTCGTGCACTGGCTGGGCCGCTCGAGTCGGGCGCAGGTGCTCATGTTGCTGCAGGGGATTTTGCGGCGGCTGCCTGCGCCGGTACAGCGGATGGTGCAGCAAGGCTGGCTGCGACAGTTGCAGTCGCGCAAGCCGACGCAGTCGTGGGGCTGGGACAGCGTTGCGGCGCTGTCTACGCTGGATCGCGAAGGTATGCAAAAGCACGCCCGCATCGAAGCTTGGGATCAGGTGAGCATCCGCCTGTGGGTAGATGCCCGGAACGCCTCCGCAGCGTCGGTCACCAGAACCCTGAAGTCGGTGCGTGACAACGCGGTGCCGATCTTTCAGCCCGGGGTGATTGCGCAGTCATCGCAGGCGTGGGGCGACCTGCCCTGCGTCGACAGCATCAGTGCCGCGGTCGCGCAGACCGCTGAGGAATGGCTGTGCGTTGTACCCGCAGGCAGTGACCTCGCGCCGGCTGCCGGCTACTGGATTGGCCGTGCAATCAGGCCGGGCATCGAATTGCTGTACACCGATGCCCACGATCCGCAGGGCGGTGACGGGCAGGGGGGCATGGTACTGGCTGGTGACTTCGACCCGGAGTGGTTTCGGGAAACCGGTTGGCTTCCGGGGCTGGTGTGCATGCGGACGGCGAGTGCGCGTGCGGTTACCACTACGGACTCTGCCGCGGTATGGATGGACTGGGTGACAGCTCTGGCCGGCGCCCAGTCACCGTCCTCCATCGGGCATGTGGATCAGGTGCTGCTGAGCGTCGCGCAGCCGTTGGCCACGCGACCAACGCGGGTGCCGGAGGGCTGGGAGTGTGTCGAGACCGCAGCCGGTGAACGCAGTTTGCGGCCGCAATTGCCGAAGCCCCTGCCGCGGGTGGCGGTTGTCATTCCGACGCGGGACCGGGTGGACCTGCTGCGCATGTGCGTGCGCTCTTTGCAGACGCTGACGGTAGGGCCGGAGCTGGAAATCTGTATCGCCGACAATGATTCGGTAGAGCCCGAAACCCACGCCTACTTTGCCGAGCTGCAGGCGCAGGGCGTGCAGATTCTGCCTTGCCCGGGCGAGTTCAATTTTTCCCGTATCGTCAACCAGGGCGTCGCGTCCACCAGTGCGGACATGGTTCTGCTGCTGAACAACGACATCGAGGTTGTCGAGGCGGACTGGCTGCAGGAAATGCTGGCGCACGCTCAACGGCCTGAAATTGGCTGTGTGGGGGCGAAGCTGTTTTTCCCCGATGGCCGCATTCAGCATGCTGGTGTCACCCTCGGTCTGGGCGGGCTTGCCGGTCACCCGATGCGTTTCTATCCCGGGGACAGCGACGGATACCTCAATCGCTTGCGGCATGTGCAGACTTACCGCGCCGTGACTGCGGCTTGTCTGCTGGTGCGGCGCTCAGTTTATGAAGAGGTCGGCGGGCTGAACGAAAACGAGCTGGCGGTTGCCTACAACGATGTGGATTTCTGCTTGCGGGTCGAGCAGGCCGGATACCGCAATCTCTGGACACCACATGCGCGGCTGGTTCATCACGAGTCTGCGTCCCGGGGGCTGGACACCGACCCGGTCCGGGCTGCGCGCTATGCGAGGGAATCCGCGTACTTGCGGCAGAACTGGGGCACACATGCCCCGGTTGACGGCTACTACCATCGGCTGCTCACGCACGCGGATGAAAGCTGTTCGCTGGCGCCCGAACCCTGGGGGCCTCGCCCCTGGCTTGTTACGATTTGCGGCGATGACTGATACTCCGCTCACCGACCGCCCGGTTCCGGCCGCTGCTGGCGCGCCGATATTCCGCCGTTTGCCGGCGCGCAGCCCGTGGCAAATTTTCCGCACGTCGGTCTGGGCCTTCATGCTGCGCGAGCTGAAGAGCAAGTACCTGACCACGCGTCTGGGCCTGGTGTGGGCCGTCGCGGATCCGGCCGTCATCCTGCTGATTTTCATCGGCATACACTCGCTGATGGGCGGGCATGGCGAGGGCATTTCCGGGGCGAGTTCCGAGGAGTTCTTTTTCTGGGGGGTGTTGCCCTTCTTCATGTTCAGCCACGCGGTGACCGCGGCCAACGGCGCCGTGCGTGCCTCCCAGGGGTTGCTGAGTTACCGTCAGATTCAGCCACTGGACATCATCGTGGCGCGGGTCATTATCGAGTGGGCCGTGCTGATGGTCGTTGGCGGGGTCGCGGTCTTTGGCTGGTGGGTGACCGGTCATCCGGTGGTGCTGGATAACCCCCTGGGCATCCTGGCGTACCTGGTCGGGTTGCTGTTGCTGGGGATGTGCTACGGAATCTTCGCCGAAGTCGTCGGTACGGTCATCCCTGATATGCGCCGCATTCTGGGGCTGCTGATGCGGCCGATGCTGTTCATTTCCGGCCTGTTCTTCACGATGGACATGATTCCCTGGGGGGCAGAGAAGTATCTGATCTGGAATCCGGTTCTGCATCTGGTCGACCTGACTCGCGGATCGGCCCTTACGGGATACGAGTCGCCCGGAAGCGCGGGCTATGCCGCGCTCTGGTCGATGGGCCTGCTGCTCATCGGCCTGGCACTCTACAGGCAGTACCGTGACCAGTTCCAGTAGCGATCCGATTGTCAGCCTGCGTGCTGTTCACAAATCCTACCGGACCCCGGGGTTCGGGCGGATCCAGGTGCTGTCCGACCTCAGCATGGAGATTCCGTCCGGCGTCAATGTGGGGATCATGGGCCGAAACGGTGCCGGAAAGTCCACGCTGCTGCGCCTGATCGGCGGGCTGGAGAAGCCGGACAGCGGGCGGGTGGTCGTTAGCGGTACGCCGTCGCCGCCCAAAGGGCTGACCGGTGGAATCAACCCGCTGCTGTCGGGGCGCGATAACGCGAAGTTTGTCTGCCGGGTGTGCGGGCTGGACCCGCAGGACACCCGTGAGCGCATTGCCTACATGGAAGACGTGGCCCGGATCGGGCGCTTCATGGATCGGCCGGTAAACACCTATTCCAGCGGCATGCGGGCGCGTCTGAACTTTGCTATCAACATGGCCTTCGAGTACGATTTGTACCTGTTTGACGAGCTGGGGGCCGTTGGGGATGAGGCCTACCGCCGCCGCGCAAGCGCCATGATTGAAGAACGAAAGCAGCGTGCTAGTTTTCTCATCGTGAGCCATTCGGCACAACAGCTGCGACGCGATTGTCAGGCCGGCATCTACGTTGCGGATCGCAAGGCCGAATTTTTTCCGCAACTGGAAGATGCTATCCGATGCTACGAGGAAGCGAACGCTCCACCCGTATGATTCAGCGTGTTCTTTCCCGTGTTCCACGTGGGTATCTCGTGGGCGTGGTCCTGCCTTTTGTGGTGATCAGCGTCTATTCGCTGTGGGTGCAGTCGCCGCAGTACGAAAGCCGGGCCTCGATCATGGTGCAAACCTCTGACCCGATGTCAGCGAGCCTGCCAAGTCTGGAATTCGGGTTGCTGGATCTGGGTGGCAGTAGCCAGGAACAGGACGCAGCACTGATCACCAGTTTCATCCAGTCGCGCCGCCTGTTCGATACGCTCAACGAGCGCCACCAGCTGGTCGATCACTGGCGGGACCGGTCGGTGGACTGGTGGTCCCGGTTGCCCAGCGTGGCCGACCAGACCGAAAAGCTGAACTACTATCACGGCATGGTCGCGGTGAAGGCGTCGCCGGAGACCGGAATCCTGGAATTGACGGTGCGCGCTTACAGCGGGGAATTTGCCCAGCAGGTGCTGGCCGATATCGTGCGGCGCAGCGAAGCCTTCATCAACAAGGTTTCCAATGACCTGGCCCGCACCCAGGTGGAGTTTGCCGAGACGGAACTCGTGCGTGCACATGAGCGGGTCAAGGAGGCGGCCAACAGCCTGATTTCCTTCCAGGGCCGTGCCGACACGCTGAGCCCCCAGGCGGAGGCCGAAGCCTCGCTGCAGATCCTGGGCGCCCTGCAGGCCCGCAAAACCGCACTGGAAACCGAGCTGAGCACCCTGCGCACCTATCTGCAGAACGATGCACCCGATGTGATCGCCACCGTCAATCGCATTCGAGCCACGCAGGAACAGATCGAGCGTGAACGCAAGCGTCAGACCGGCACGACCAATGAAGGCCTGAACCGCTTGCTGGCGGATTACAAGGAAGCGGAGCTGACCGCGGAATTGTCCGCCGACCTGTACAAGGTCGGCCTGCAGACACTGGAAACCGCACGCCTTGAAGCCAGCCGCAAAGGGAAGTTTCTGGTCCAGATCGACCCGCCGAACCTGCCCGATGAGCCGCGTTTTCCCGATTCCGGGCGCGACATCATGCTGGCGGCGCTGGCGCTGAACATACTTTATTTTCTGGTGACGCTGATCGGGGCGGCCGTGAGGGAGCATTCGGACTAGGTCATGAACATTCGTGCAATTGGAGGTGGCCTGGCGGTCGCCGTGGCAATGCTGTCCGGTGTGGTCCATGCGCAGGGGCGTCTGTCCTATGCGCTGGGCGAGGCCGCGGCCTTGTCTCCCGGTCTGAACGCGGGGACGCTGAGTTCATTGTCGAACGGCATGGGTGTCGCGCAGCAACGGCCGTCCGCCCTGCGCAGTCCCGCTGATGCGGAGGATTACCCCGAATACCCCGCCGTGGTATCGAACAACTATGGGCAATGGTTGTTCGGCGGGCATTTTGCCCGCCAGTCCTTCACCGGCTTCAACCCCGGCTACGTCGTCGGGCCGGGTGACCTGATTGATCTGCGTTTCTGGGGCGGTTACGAGTTCCAGGCCCTGCTGGACGTCGATAGCCAGGGGACCATTTTCATTCCCCGGCTGGGGCCGGTCCGGGTGGCAGGTATTCGCAATGCGGACCTGAACGATGTCCTGAAGTCGAACCTGCGCCGCGTGTTCCGCGATGAGGTGGGGGTATACGCAGCACTGGCGTCGGCCCAGCCGGTCAAGGTTTTTGTCGGTGGCGGCGTTGTTCGCCCCGGCCTGTATGGTGCGACCTCATCCGATTCATTGCTGCATTTTCTGGATCGCGCTGGCGGCGTGGAGCCCGAGGCCGGCAGCTACCGGTCCGTTCGGGTGCTGCGCAATGGCCGCAAGGTCAGCGACATCGACCTCTACGAGTTTTTGACCCAGGGCCAGATGCCCCTGGTGCAGTTTCACGATGGTGACATCATCTTTGTACCACCCCGTGAAGCCACCGTCGTGGTGGAGGGGCTGGTGGCCTGGCCGCGCCGGTTCGAGTTCAAGGACCGCATCACGCTGGGCGAACTGCTCAGCCTGGCGCAGGTGCAGGACGAGGCCACACACGTCCGGGTGACCCGGATTGACGGGCCTGACCGGCGCTCCGATGTGCACGCATTGCGCGATGCCGAAACCGCGTCGGTGCCGGTTTCCGGTGGAGACCAGGTCGAGGTTTATGCCGACCGCACCAATGCGACGATCGTGGTCCGCATTCGCGGCGAGCACGAAGGCAGTGGACAGGTCGTGATGCCCTACGGTGCGACCCTGGGTCAGGTGCTTGCTGGTGTTTCCGGCACCCCGCTGAGTGATGTCTCGCAGGTGCGCCTGTACCGGAAGTCCCTCGCCACGCGGCAGAAGGAAGTCATCGAGCAACTGCTGCGCAAGCTGGAAGAGTCCGTGCTGACAGCCCGCTCGAAGACCACCCAGGAAGCGGCGCTGCGGACCCAGGAAGCGCAGCTGATCCTGCAATTCGTCGAGCGTGCGCGGGAAATCGAGCCGCGGGGGCAGGTCATCCTGCAGGACGGGATTCCCAGCGACCAGCTGGTGCTGGAGGATGGCGATGTGCTGGAAATTCCGCGGCATAGCCACCTGGTCGGTGTGCACGGCGAGGTGTACCTGCCGGCAGCCTTCTCCTGGGATGAGTCAGCCGGTGTCAGTCGCTACATCGAAATGGCCGGTGGCTTTACCCAGAGTGGCGCCCGCGATCGCGTGCTGCTGATGAAGCCGAACGGGGCTGTGCGCTTTGCCAAGGTCGGTGGCTGGTTCAGCAAGGGCCGCGTCGAGCCTGGCGATGAAATCCTGGTGCTGCCCCGTGTCGACAAGAAGAGCTTCCAGTTCGGCAAGGATGTTGTCGAGGTGATCTACCAGATCGCCGTGGCGGCGGGTGTGCTTGTGCGGTTGTAGTTGCCGTGGAGCCCTTGTGGTCGATTTCGATTATCAGTCATGGTCACGCATCGACAATTGCCCCCCAGATCAACTGGCTGGCTGAATGTGAATCCCTGCGCGGCAGCGAACTGCTGCTGACGATGAATCTGGCCGACGAGCCGGCTCCCGCGACCGCGCTGTGGCCCGGGCCGGTGCAGGTGATACGCAACCCGGTGCCGAACAGCTTTGCGGCAAACCACAACGCGGCGGCGTTGTTGGCGCGAGGGCAGAACCTTGCGTTGCTGGACCCGGACCTGCAGTGGTCGCAAGACATCTTCCCGGCCCTGGCCGCAGCCTTGAGTCAGGACGACATTGGTCTTGTGGCACCCGCAGTTGTCGATGAGTCCGGAGCGGTCTGCGATCATGCGCGTCCGGCGCCGACCCCATGGCATATAATTCGCCGATATGTGCTGCGTCACAACGACGGGTTGGCAGTGGGGGCCACGCCGCAAGCCGTGCCCTGGCTCGCGGGTCTGTTTCTGGCCTGTCGGCGGGAGCATTGGGGGCGGATCGGTGGCTTTGATGAAAATTACCGTCTGTATGCGGAAGACGTGGAACTGAGCCTGCGTTGCTGGCTGCGGGGGTTGCAGGTGGTGCGGTTGCCAGACGTTGCTGCGTGCCACCCGGCGCGTCGTGACTCACGCCGAAACCTTCAGCGAATGATCTGGCACCTGCTCGGTCTGGCTCGCCTCTGGCGCGGCTCCACTTGGCGAAACTACTCACGGCGCGTTCGAGCGGGCCATCTCGGACCAGGGTTTTAGAAAGCATGCGTGTTATCGATATTCGATCTCTTCAGCACATCGGCCGAACGATCGGTCTTGTCGCCGGTGCCGTCTGGGGGCTGTGTGGTGTCGCCCAGGCCCAGACAGCGGAGCAGTTGAAGCTGTTTTCGCAGTTGCCGGCTGCGCAGCAGCAAGCCTTGATGAAGCAGTTCACTCAGGGTGGGTCGGGCGGCGTGCTGGGCGGAGGAACAGGACGCTACCAGCAAGCCCCTGCAACGCTTGACTCCGCCGATGACGCCGGTGCCACCGCTACATGGTCCGAGCCGGAAGATACCGGGTTGCGGCCACTGCGCCCGTTTGGTTACGACCTGTTCCGGCAGCAGCCCAGCACCTTTGCGCCGACCAGTGATGTTCCCGTTCCTGCCGACTACGTACTCGGGCCCGGTGACACGCTGTTGCTATGGCTGTACGGGAAGGAAGTGGGTGACTACTCACTGACCATTGATCGCAACGGACAGGTTTTCCTTCCCGAGATCGGGCCCATTGCTCTCGCTGGCTTGCGTTTCTCCGAGGCGCGCCAGGTTGTGTCTGACACCGTAGGTCAGGCGAAAATCGGTGTTTCGGCCAACCTCGCAATGGGTGAGCTGCGCTCCATTCGGGTTTTTGTCGCTGGCGATGCGCGCTTCCCGGGGTCATACACGGTCAGTGCACTGTCCACCATGGTGCAGGCTCTTTACGTCAGTGGCGGTGTGAAAGAAATCGGCTCGTTGCGTGCGATCCAGCTGCGTCGTGGTAGCAAGGTTATGGCTACGCTCGACCTCTATGAGCTCCTTTTGCAGGGGGATGCCAGTAGTGACGCACGCCTGCAGTCTGGCGATGTGGTGTTCGTGCCGCCAGTCGGGCGGACGGTCGGGGTTCAGGGCGCGGTGCGCCGGCCTGCGCTTTACGAAATCAACGATGCCACACGCGTTGATCAGTTGGTCGCTTTGGCTGGTGGCCTGGCGCCCGGGGCGGTTGTCGATCGTGTGACGATTGAGCGTGTGCAGAACGGGCACCGCAGTCTGTTGAATACGGCGCTGCGCGGTGGGCAGAGCTCACCAACGCTGCTCAGCGGCGACGTTGTTACCGTCCATGAGCCCGTTGCGGAGGTTGAGGACGGCGTGGAGCTTGCCGGCCCGGTTCGCTGGCCCGGTAGACATGCCCTGTTCCCCGGTGCCCGGCTGAGTGACATCATCCGCAGTCCGCAGGATCTTGAGCCTTTCAGTGATCTGGATTTCGCCCTGATCTTGCGCCGGGCCAGTGATGGCACCCGCCTGGATCCTGTTTACGTCAACCCTCGGCGCGCCCTCGCTGGCGATGAAGACGCGGATATCCCCCTGCGTTCGGGTGACCAGCTGCACGTATTTACGGCGATGGCTGAGGTGGACCACAGCGATCAGGATGCCGACAGCGAGCAACTTACCGAGGCCCAGTTGCGCCTGGCACGAAGCCTGGGTCTGGGCGAGCAGGACGTTGAGCGCGAGGCTGGTGATCGCCGTCAGATATTACCTGCCAGTGCTGCGGCCAGATCACCTGGCGGGGCTGCGGCGGCCGCGTTGGCGCTGTCTGGCAATACAGAGGGTCGCACCATCACGGCCGGTGCCGGGGAGCGCGACGAACTGGTTGTGCCGCCGCGGGATGAGACGAAGTCAGCGAAAAAATCCGTGGCGAATGAGGAATCCAGTGGTCGGCAGACACGAAGCGAGCGGATGAATCAGCTGGTAGACCTGCTGAAAGCGACGGCCCGCGTTGGTGCGCCTGCCCCGGTTGTTACCGTGGTTGGTGCGGTCCGGTTCCCGGGACGCGTACCACTGGACCCGCAGGCAAACACCGTGGCAGACGTGTTGCGTGCCGTTGGTGGGCGGACCTACACCGCCGAGAAGGGGTTCGTGGAAGTGGTGCGTGCCCCGAGTCGGGCAGAGTCCGACGAGCGTGCCAACCGGATCATCCTGCGTGCCGAGCAAGATTCGATTGACAGTGTCCGCATCTATCCCGGCGATACCGTGGCCGTGCGTGACGTACCGGGTGCGACAGACCAGCGAACCGTGCGGATTCTGGGTGAGGTCATTTATCCCGGTACCTACCAGGTCACGGAGGGGACTTCGCTGCGAGACCTCATCTTGCGTGCCGGAGGGCTGTCGCAAAAAGCCTTCGCCAAAGGGGCTGTTTTCACGCGTGAAGACTTGCGACGCAAGGAAGAGGAACAGGTTGCCCGACTCAAGGAACGCCTGAAAGGGGACCTGGCTGCGGCGGCCCTGACCAAGGCTGGAACCTCGAATCAGGCGGCATTGGGAATGCAGGCACTGGGAGATTTGTTCGAGCAATTGACCGAGTACGAAGCGGTCGGCCGGCTGGTGATCAACGTGCGGGAGCAACTGGCACAAAAGAGCGCTCCCATCAGTCTGGAGGACGGCGACACGCTGATTATTCCGAAGACGCCGGAGGAAGTGACGGTGATCGGTGAGGTGCAGTTCCCCACATCGCACCGCTGGGAGCCGGGGCTCAGGCGCGATGTTTATCTGGAGCGTTCCGGTGGGTTTACCAGCCTCGCCGACGGGCGACGGACTTTTGTGATTCGTGCAGACGGATCCGTGGAGTCTGGACGTGGCTGGTTTGCCAGGGAGCCCGTGCTGGAGCCGGGCGACCTGGTGGTGGTGCCCTTTGATGCCACCCCGATTCAGCCGCTCACGGTGTTTGGTGCCGTGACGCAGGTGATCTATCAGCTGGCGCTTTCAATCGCGGCGTTCAACTCCGTTGGGGCTTTCTGATCATGGAAGCAGGAAAGCAGCCGTCAGCACCTCAGGGTATGGATATTTTTGACTTGTGGGATGTGCTGTGGGATGGGAAGTGGCTCATCATTTCCAGTGGTGTCATTCTCACCGTGCTCTCCATCGCCTACGCACTGCTGGCGACACCTGTTTACACGGCGCGTGTGGTGATGGTGCCCGCGGAGTCAACGAGCAGCGCTGGTGGGCTTGGGGCGCTAGCCAGCCAGTTCGGAGGCCTTGCTTCGCTTGCCGGGATCGACCTTGGAGGTAACGGCGGGAGCACGGATACGGCGATTGAAATGATGAAGTCCTTTGCATTCACGGCTTCGTTTGTGGAGGAGCAAGGAATTCGCCAAGTGTTGTTCGCGTCGAAATGGGATGCCGAGGCGGGGGAATGGAAGGGTTCCGGTCAATCCTCCGTTCCCACGTTGCAAGATGCGGTGCGGATTTTTGATGGGGAGGTTCGTCAAATATCGCGTGACAAAGCATCAGGCGCGACCACCCTGAGTATGTCCTGGAAAAATCGCGACCTGGCTGCTCAGTGGGCAAACGCCATGGTTGTTAAGCTCAACCGGACAATGCGCGAGCATGATGTGGCGGAGGCGGAGCGCGCGATCCAGTATTTGGAGCAGCGCATAGCAGAAACCAGCAACGTTGATATGCGCAAAACGCTCTATCGACTGATTGAGACACAAATGCAGACAGTGACATTGGCGAGCGTGAGGGACGAGTACGTCTTTCGTGTGGTTGACCCCGCCTACGCTCCGGAAATGCGGAGTAAGCCGAAGAGAAGCCTCGTCGTCATATTGGGAGGGATGCTCGGGGGCACGGTCGGGCTATTGCTGGTTTTTGGTCGGCAGCTTCTGCGCAATTATCGAGCGCGCCCCGCAGCGTAACGGCCGCTCTGCCGTCAGCTGCTGCCGTCGTGGTGGCAGGTATCTGAGGAACACCTTCAACTATGAAATTGTTGACAGTCTTTGGCACACGACCAGAGGCGATCAAGATGGCGCCCGTCGTGCACCAACTGGAGCAGGCGGAGAATATTGAGCAGCGGGTTTGCGTTACGGCGCAGCACCGGGAAATGCTGGATCAGGTGCTTGAGTTGTTTGCCATCAAGCCTGACTACGATCTTAATTTGATGCGGCCCGGCCAGAATCTGACCAGTGTGACCTGCGACATCCTGGAGAGCATGCGGTCCGTTTTCGAGCAATGGCGCCCAGATTGGGTTCTGGTCCATGGGGACACGACGACTTCCATGGCCTGCAGTCTGGCCGCATTCTATGCGCAGATTGATGTGGCCCACGTTGAGGCCGGGTTGCGGACACATGACCTGAGGGCGCCATGGCCAGAGGAGGCCAATCGACAGATCACAGGGCGTCTGGCGGGTATGCATTTCGCTCCCACCGATCAGGCGCGAGCAAGTCTGGTTGCGGAGGGAGTGCCTGAGGGCAGGATTTGGGTTACCGGTAATACCGTCATTGACGCCTTGCTCGAGGTCAGTGAACGCATCCGCTCAGACAATGCTCTGGAGCGGAGTCTGGCTGCGAAGTTCCCGTTTCTCGATCCCCGTAAGAAGCTGGTTCTCGTCACCGGCCATCGAAGGGAGAATTTTGGCGCTGGCTTTGAAAGCATGTGTGCCGCACTTCGGTCCCTGGCAGAGGACGAGGGCGTTCAGGTTGTCTACCCCGTGCACCTGAACCCCAATGTGCAGGAGCCGGTGCAAAGGATATTGCGTGGTTCACCCAATGTGCATCTCCTGGAGCCTCAGGACTATTTGCCTTTCGTCTATTTGATGATGCGCAGCCACCTGATTCTCACGGACTCCGGAGGGATTCAGGAAGAGGCGCCTTCATTGGGAAAGCCGGTACTGGTGATGCGAGATACGACCGAGCGCCCTGAGGCTGTTCGTGCAGGGACGGTCAAGCTGGTGGGTACCGGGCAGCAGCAGATTGTCGACAACGCCAGAGCGTTGCTCAACGACGACGTTGCTTATCGCAAAATGGCGTTTGCCCATAACCCTTATGGTGATGGCCAGGCTGGTCGTCGCATTCGTGAAGTTTTTCAATCCCTGGTGACACCCTGCTCATGAACGCGCGTTTTGAAACCATCTGTATTCTCGGTCTTGGCTATATCGGCCTGCCCACGGCGGCTGTTTTTGCCAGCCGAAAACTGAAGGTGATTGGCGTTGATATCAACCAGCATGCGGTTGATACGATCAATCGAGGCGAAATCCATATCGTCGAGCCGGATCTGGATATCGTCGTGCAAGCTGCTGTGCAAGCGGGCTATCTTCGCGCGGCAACCGTGCCCGAGCGCGCGGATGCCTTTTTGATCACGGTGCCGACACCGTTCAAGGAAGGACCGGGCACGAATCATGAGCCGGACCTCTCGTACATCGAGGCGGCCGTTCAAGCAATTGCCCCGGTCCTCCAGCCCGGAAATCTGGTTGTTCTGGAGTCAACATCACCCGTTGGCGCAACTGAAAAGGTTGCCGAATGGCTGCAGGAACTGCGCCCGGATCTCAGCTTCCCACAGACTGCGTCCGAGCAGGCAGATGTGATGGTGGCGCATTGTCCGGAGCGTGTTCTGCCAGGTCGAATACTGCAGGAGCTGGTGCAGAATGACAGGGTGATTGGCGGAATGACGCCGCGTTGCTCCAGGGCCGCACGGGACCTGTACGGCGTGTTCGTGCAGGGGGAGTGTGTCATCACCAATGCGCGGACGGCGGAAATGTGCAAGCTGACAGAGAACAGCTATCGGGATGTCAATATCGCCTTTGCCAACGAGCTGTCGATCTTATGTGATCGTCTGGACGTCAACGTCTGGGAGCTCATTCGTTTGGCAAACCTCCATCCGCGCGTCGATATTCTCCAGCCTGGACCCGGCGTTGGTGGGCATTGCATTGCAGTTGACCCCTGGTTCATTGTCAGCAGCGCGCCGGAGCATGCGCGGCTTATTCGAACTGGACGTGAGGTGAATGGCTCGAAACCAGACTGGGTTGTAGAAAAGGTATTGCAAAAGATCGCCGAGCATTGCTCAGATGGCGGACAGGGTGGGAGCGCACCGCGCATTGCCTGCTATGGCCTGGCCTTCAAGCCGGATATTGACGACTTGCGTGAAAGCCCTGCCGTTCAGATTGCGATGCAAATTGCCGAGCGGGGTGTGGGGGAGGTGTGGGCGGTAGAACCGAACATTCAGTCGCTTCCGGCACGTATCGAACGGCAGCTCAGTCTGGTTGATCTGGATACCGCGCTGAACGGTGCGGACGTGCATGTCATTCTTGTTGATCATCGCGAGTTTCGCGCTCGGGCAACCGAATTCCAGTCCAGGACAGTTGTAGACACCCGCGGAATCTGCAACGGGCTTTAGGCGCGGGTTCCGGTTCGCCTCCGCTCATGATCAAAAAGATCCAGAATCTTTCGGCATTGGCCGCAATTCAAGGGGCGAACGCATTTCTTCCGCTGCTGGTGTTCCCCTATGTACTTGGTGCGGTGGGGTCAGAGCACTACGCACAGATCGTGGTCGCCGAGGCGATCGTGATCTTTTTGATGATTATTGTTCTCTACAGCTTTGAGATCGATGGTGTCATCCGGGTGGCAAGTGCCGCTCAATCCGAGTCCACAGAATCACTGGCGCTGTTGTTTGGTCGTGTACTGCAAGTTCGCCTGTGGCTGTTTGTGTTTCTGGCACCGGTATTTCTGCTGGCATGCTACCTGTTTCGCCCCGACCTCCTGTTGCTGGTGGTTGCCTGGATGCTGGTTCCGCTCGGCTGTGTTTTCCAGCCGACATGGTTTTTCCAGGGTTTGCAGGCCAATACGCCACTCGCTGTGATTGTTTTGTCCAGCCGGACCCTCGCAGTGGCAGCGGTGTTTTGCGGAGTGAGTGGGCCGGAAGACTATCTGTTGCCGCCGCTCATTATCGGGAGCAGTTACCTGCTTTCCGGTGTGGGCTCAGCGGGGTTTGCCATGTGGCGCTACCAATTGAGATTTCCGCTCTTTGAGCCACGTGTCATCCGGGCTGAGCTGGCTGGCGGCCGATATATTTTCTTCGGCAATCTGGGGGTTGCCCTGTACCGGGACTCCAATGTGCTGTTGCTGAGCCTTTTCCAGATCCCTGCCGTCGGAATCGCCGCTTACTCGATGGCGGAAAAAATCGTGAAAGCAATTCAGGCCTGCATCCGTCCGTTGAACCAGTTTTTCTTTCCACAGGCTGTGCATATGCTGCAGGGGAGTGTGTCTCCGAGTCGCCGGGCGCTGAAAGGTTTAGTGAAAATGGCGCTGCCACAAGTAGCAGCATTGTTACTACTGATCGGAGGGCTGGCCGTGGCGTACTTCTGGTTGGGCCCGCTGATGAACCTGAGCGAACTCCTTGACGGTGCCGCTTACATCGCGATGCTTGTAGGGCTGATGTCGGCAGCTGCGGTTTTTGGAGTTGGCAATTTCATGGTTGGCAGCGTAGGGCTGAACACTTTGGGGCAGCGGCAATACCTGTTCCGGGCAACCCTGCTTTCTGGTGGCATCAGTCTCATCGTCACCATTGTTTTGTGCCAGTTTCTGCAGGAGAAAGGGGCCGCCCTCGGCTTCGTTGCCGCAGAGTTCCTGCTCCTCTGTTTGGTGACGTTCAGGTACCTGTCGTTCGAGGCTGACGAAGGGTCGGCTGGGTGATTGTCGAAAAGCTGGTCGCGATCGGGTTTGCGCTGGGCATTCTGGCGCAGGCGTGGGTGGTTCGGTTATGGGCAGGTACTTGGCTGGTGCCCGGTGCTGTCTTTGGGCTGTTCTGGTTTGTCTATACCGCCATACCCCTGTTGATGATTCCCGATGCGCCTGTACATGCGGTGGCAGTGGGGTACCTGTTTGCCTGTTGTGTTGTTTTTTCCACAGGGGCCGCTGTCTTTGACTGGCAAGCGGCGCGCAAGATATTTGTTGACCGCGCGGCGGCATCGGCGCTGGGTAGCCCTGTTTTAAAGTCCGGTTTTTACCTCGCGAGCAGTCTTACGCTGATCTTCATGGCGATCGATATTTCGATACAAGGGTTCGGCTGGAGGGATGTTGTTTTTGATTTGCTGAATACCGCAAATCAATACATGTCACGGCGCTACAGCGAAACGCTGGTTTCCAATGTTTACGGACGCATGTCCTACGCACTGATATACCCGGCTGCAATTCTTGGTGGGTTTGTCTATGCCGCCGATTCAAAAAAACCGAAATCCAGAGGGGTCCTGTTACTTGCGTTAGCCCCGTCGCTGGTCACGCTTCTGATTCATGGCGCGAAGGGTAATCTTTTCCTTGTGCTGGCGTTTTTCTGGGCTGCGACTGCAATCGTCAAGCTCCAAAGCGGTGCGTCGCGCCAAGGGGGGTGGCGAGCATATCGGGGAATGCTCGTCTGGGCCGCCGTGTTTTTCGTGCTGGTGGCGGTGTCATTTATTTCACGCGGTTCGTATCAGGGCTCAGATACGGCGTTGATTGTCAAGGTTCTGGTGAAATACTTCGCCTCCTATTCTGCTGCACATCTATACGCATTCTCAGACTGGTTTGCCTATCGGACCGGTGTGGAGTCAGTTTTGAGCTACTCCGATAGCCTCGGCGATAGCGGTTTCTACACGTTTACGGCTGTAGCCAGATGGCTTGGGGTGACTACGGAAGTCCCGCCAGGTGTTTATGAGGAGTACTTTCGGTACAAGGACATCATTCAGTCAAACATCTTTACGATGTATCGCGGCCTGATAAATGACTTCGGCTTTGCGGGCAGTCTCATCGTGATGCTGGTGATGGGCTTTCTGCTGCATTTCATTCATTACGCCATGATGGTGGCGCGCGGTTCTGTGATCGCAACTGTTGTCTTTGTCCACTCCGTGGGCTTTTACTACACCTCATTCATCGTGAGTTTGGGGATTTGGAATAGTTTCTACGTGAGCATGATTCTTGTTGCACTGGCCTTGTGGGCCAACCAGGTGTTGTCAAAAACCCAATTCATGGTGCGCCTAAAAGGAGATGCCTGATATGAAAGTCGCCTACATTTGTACAAACTTCAATAATTCAGAATTCACCCGTGAAGCCGCGCGCTCCTTTTTCGAAACCATGGGTGATGCGCCGGCAGAGATGGTTGTCGTTGATAACGCGTCAGCAGCTCGGCATCGTGAATTGCTCAAGGAGCTTGAAGCAGAGTTCGCTCATTTGCGCGTCATTTTTAATGATGCAAATGCCGGGTATTTTGAGGGGCTGAATATCGGGATTCGGTCACTGGATACCGTGGCCAGTTATGACTGGGTCATTATCGGGAATAACGACCTGGAGTTTCCGCAGGAATTTGCGCAACGGTTGCAGCAGAACTCCGCGAGGTTGGGGCAGCATGCGGTGATTTCACCGGACGTTATCACGCTTGATGGCGAACACCAGAACCCGCATGTTATTGCGCGAATTAGTGGTTTGCGGGAGATGGTTTATGACCTGTATTACGCTTCCTATCCGCTGGCAATGCTGATCCAGCATGTTGCGCGCTGGTTGCCTCGGCTCACCGAACGCTCGGATGAAAAACAATGGCAGATAGCGCAGCCGATCTATCAAGGACATGGCTCGGTATATCTGCTGAGCGCGCGCTTTTTCCAGACTTTCGAGGCGCTTTGGGCGCCTACCTTCCTCATGGGCGAGGAGTTTTTCCTCAGCAAGCAGTTGAGTGACCGAGGGATGCAGGTTTATTACGACCCCCAGGTGCAGGTGCGCCACCACTGGCACGCGTCTCTCGCAAAGTTGCCGAGCCGCGCCCGTTGGCAGATGGCCCGCGATGCCCATCGGGTTTACCGCCAGCATGTTCCGCGCTGGAGGTCCAGCGGGGTTTGATGTGGTTGGGCGCCCGGGCATGAAGAGTGTGCTGAAGGCTGCTGGTTTGGCTGTTATCGGGGGTGGCTTCGCTCTGGCTGGCCTCGTCACGCTTGACTATTTTCGAAGCGCGCCATTGGAAAGCATTGAGCGCCAGCGGTTCGCCATTCCTGCGGATGGGGCGTTTGTGGTCAGCAGCGTTCGTCTGGAGCACCGATTGATTGCTCCGGTTGTAACGATTCCGGGACCGGGCAGGACGGACTGGCTGGACTTTGGGGCTGCGACATTTGGAGGGGCGTCGCTGACGCTGGGTGGTGATGATGCCCTGCCGCTGACGGTCGAGTTGCGAGAGCGTCTGAAAACTGAGAGAGGCCCTGCGAATCAGTTCGCTGTTGGTCACCTTGAGATTAGCGACCACTTTCAGCCAGGTGTGAACATCATCTCTGCGCCTGCGCGTCATTTGCCTCGCGAGGGTTCTCTGCCGCTGGGACTCGAAGGCATTCTGCCTTTTCGTTACGCGCGGATTTCGGGTTTGCCGTCTGGGGTCGAGGTGAGTCTGCAGAAGGTCGAGGTCCGCTTCCCATTCGCCGGGCAGTTGGCCCGGTTTGAGTCTTCGAGCTCCGAACTGAATGCCGTCTGGGAGCTTTGCCGGCAGACGGTCCTCAATACTGGGTACGGCGGGCTGTTTCTGGATGGGAATCGGGAGCGCCTGCCTTATGAAGCAGATGCTCACATCAACTTGCTGGCGCAATTTGCCGTCGTGCCCGACCC
>JBFHON010000012.1:0-20059 GCA_041593295.1 Oceanococcaceae bacterium
CCGATAAAACCGGTCGCTCCGGTTACGAAATAATTCATGTCTCTCCTCCATCACCAGCGGCAGGGTTGCGAGTTTAGGTGACCTGACACGCATGCTACTGCGAAAACTCAATTAAAGTGGAAGCGCGGCATTCGCCGCTGCGTTGCACGTACACTGACTACGTACAATGCGGTGGGTTCCGCATCATCGCGACCGGGCGATACCGGCACACTTGAGGAGACAACGTGGACAACAATCTCATTCGCACTCTGGCGATTGGCGGCCTGATTGCGCTGACATCCTGCAATGGACAGCAGAGCGCACCGCCGACTGAGCAGGCCACCCCAGAAATTCAGCCGGCGGACGTCGATGGCGAACGCATCCGCAACGCGGACAGCGAGCCCGGCAACTGGATGACGCACGGACGCACCTATGATGAACAGCGTTACAGCCCGCTCAAGCAGATCAACGACAAGAACGTCGGCGAACTCGGCCTGGCCTGGCAGTACAAGCTGGACATTGATCGCGGCGTGGAAGCCACACCGCTGATCGTCGACGGCATCATGTACACCACCGGCTCCTTCAGCATTGTCTACGCACTGGATGCCAAAACCGGCGAACTGCTGTGGAAATACGACCCCAAGGTGGCCAAGGACTGGGCCGGCCGTGGCTGCTGCGGCCCGGTGAACCGCGGCGTCGCCGTGTGGGAAGGCAAGGTCTACCTCGGGGTCTATGACGGGCGCCTGGAGGCCCTGGACGCCGGCACCGGCCAGAAAATCTGGTCGGTCAACACCATCGACACCTCCCGCAACTACACGATCACCGGGGCCCCGCGCGTCATCAAGGGCAAGGTCATCATTGGCAATGGCGGGGCCGAACTGGGCGTACGCGGCTATATCACGGCCTACGACGCGAACAGCGGCGAACAGCAATGGCGTTTCTACACGGTCCCCGGCGACCCCAACCTGCCCGCCGAAAGCGCCGCGATGGAGATGGCCAGGAAGACCTGGTTTGGCGGCAAATGGCATGAACAGGGCGGCGGCGGAACCGTCTGGGATGCGATGGCCTTCGACCCCGACCTCAACCTGCTCTACATCGGTGTGGGCAACGGCTCGCCCTGGAACATCAAGTACCGCTCCGCGGGCAAGGGCGACAACCTCTTCCTGTCGTCCATCGTCGCCATCAACCCGGACAATGGCGAGTATGTCTGGCACTACCAGACCACCCCCGGCGACCAGTGGGACTACACCGCCACGCAGCACCTGATTCTGGCCGAGGTGGAGATCAAGGGCGCCAAACGCAAGGTGATCATGCAGGCGCCCAAGAACGGCTTCTTTTACGTGCTGGACCGGCAAACCGGGGAGCTGCTGTCGGCCAAAGACTACGTGCCGACGAACTGGGCCAGCCATGTGGACATGGAAACGGGCCGCCCGGTACTGACAGAGGTTGCGGACTACAACAAGCAGGCCGGCGGCCAGGTCCTGACCCCCTCGCCTTTCGGCGGGCACAACTGGCAACCCATGTCCTACAACCCGAATACCGGCCTGATCTACATTCCGGCGCAGGTCTCCGCGTTTCTGTACGAGGACCTGGGCTCGACACCGCAGATGGCCATCAACGGCTGGAATGTCGGCCTGGCCCCGTTCAAGCTGCCGGAAGACCAGCCCACGATCGATGCCATCGGCGAGAGCCTGAAAGGCATGCTGCTGGCCTGGGATCCGGTCAAGCAGGAAGCCCGCTGGTCCGCGCCCTACAGCGCCCCGTGGAACGGCGGCACGCTGTCCACGGCCGGCAACCTGGTCTTCCAGGGCACCTCCGACCGACGCGCAACTGCGTACGCGGCGGATACCGGCACACTGCTCTGGGAATACCCGACCAACACCGGCGTGATGGCCGGCCCGGCCACCTATACCGTGGACGGCGAGCAGTACGTCACCTTCATGGCCGGCTGGGGTGGCACCTTTGCGCTGGTTTTTGCCGAGCCCTTCGAGCACCAACTCAAGGTTCAGGCCGAAGCGCGTGTGCTGACCTTCAAGCTGGGCGGCAAGGAACAGTTGCCTGCACCGAAGAATGCCCCGATCCCGATTCCCAAACCGCCCGCACTGACCGCCACCGCGGAGCAGATTCAGGTGGGACGTGATCTGTATCACGGCTATTGCACCGGCTGTCACGGCGCCACGGCTGTCGGCAACAAGCTGACACCGGACCTGCGCTACATGAGTGCCGAAACACACGCCCAGTTCAACGCCATCGTGTCCGGCTCGCGACGGGTCGAAGGCATGCCGTCCTTCGGGCACATCCTCCCGCCGGAATACATGGAGCTGCTGCACCAGTACCTGATCCACCGTGCGCATGTGCTGTACGACAGCGTGAACGCCAGCGCGCAAGCCCAGTAACAAAAAAGGCCGGCAACCGCGATGGTTGCCGGCCTGTCTTTCTCGGCGTCTAAAAGACGTGCGCAATCACGCAGGATTGCGCAGCCTCCCAGGACCCGGAGCCGGCGAGCAAGGCCTGTCAATCAGCCTGGCCCGGAACACCCGGGTGTCTCCCCCAGTAACGATTAGGCCACCAAGGCCCTCCCGATAATCAACTTCATGATTTCGTTGGTTCCTGCGTAAATCCGCTGGACCCGCGCGTCCGCGAAGGCGCGCGCCACCGGATATTCCCACATGAACCCATATCCGCCGTGCAATTGCAAACATTCGTCACAAACGCGGCCTTGCAGTTCGGTGGTGAGCAGCTTCACCTTGGCGGCGGTGACCGCATCCAGCTTGCCCTCGATATGCAGTTCCAGGCACTTGTCGACAAACACCCGCGCCTGGGTGATTTCCGCATCCAGTTCGGCCAGCTTGAATTGCGTGTTCTGAAACGCCAGGATCGGCTTGCCGAAGGCCTTGCGTTCCTGCACATAGGCCAGCGTCTGTTGCAGTACGGCCTCGCAGGAGGCAATGGCGCCCACCCCCACGGACAGGCGCTCCTGCGCCAGCTCCTGCATCAGGTACACAAAGCCCATGCCCTCATGACCCAGCAGGTTCTCCTTGGGCACCCGGCAGTTGCGGAAGAACAGTTCGGAGGTGTCCTGCGCCTTCATGCCGACCTTTTTCAGGTTGCGCCCTTTCTCAAACCCGGGCGTGCCGGCTTCCACCAGCAGCAGGCTGGTGCCCTTGGCGCCACCGGCCGGGTCGGTCTTGGCCACCACGATCACCAGGTCGGCCAGCTGCCCGTTGGTGATGAAGGTCTTGGAGCCATTGAGGACGTATTCGTCCCCGTCCAGTACTGCCGTGGTTGCCACCGACTGCAGATCCGAACCGGTTCCCGGCTCGGTCATCGCGATGGCGGTAATGATGTCCCCACTGATACAGCCCGGCAGATACTTCTGCTTCAGGTAATCGGAGCCGTAGGCCGTGATGTACGGAACCGCGATGTCCGAATGCAGGCTCCAGCCGATGCCGGAAAGGCCCAGCCGGCTGACTTCCTCGGCAACGATGGCGTTGTAGCGGAAATCAACACCGAAGCCACCATCATCTTCGGGCACCATGGGTGCCAGAAAACCCTGCTCACCAGCCTTGCGCCAGAGCTCGCGGTCCACCTGGCCATCCTCTTCCCACTGGTCATGGTAAGGAACCGCTTCGGCCTCGAGGAATTTGCGCACATTGTCGCGAAACAGCTCGTGCTCGGCGTCGTAGACCGTCCTGGGAATACTGGCTCCCATTGCATTGCTCCTGTCTGGGTGGGTGTGACAGCGCCGGGCATTGCCGGCTCAGGCTGCGTGAAAGTTACGAAACCTGACACATGTCGGACACATAGAATAATGATTTTTTCTCCGGCCGTGCACTCTCGTGCAAAAATAATTTTTCTTTCCCCCGTCTTCACGGTCGCGAATGAGCAAACCTGACGCGGCAACCCGCATTCAAGAAGTCACCCGCCGGATCCCCGCCGGCAGAGTGGCAAACTATGGTCAGGTCGCTGACCTTGCGGGGCTGCCCGGCCGCGCCCGGATGGTCGGTCGCGCCCTGGGGGCCGACACCGATCGCGCCACCCTGCCCTGGCACCGGGTGCTCTGTGCCGACGGCCGGATTGCGTTTCCGCCGGACAGCGCCCACTTCCGCACCCAGCGCGAACGCCTGCTGGCCGAAGGGGTGCTGGTCGAGAACGGCCGGGTCAACCTGCGCCGCTACCGCTGGCAGCCCAGCCTGGCCGAACTGGCTTTCGGCATGGACTTCTGACCCGCCGTTCGGCGGCACTCCCCGACGCGCTCTGGCAAAATCCTGCGATGCTGCGAATCCGCCTCATTACCGCTGTGATCGGCTTGCTGGGCCCACTGCTGGGTACTGCTGCCGAACTGCCTCCTGATCAGACCGGTCTGTACCCGGACGACGTCGTCGCGCTGCAGATGAGCGCGTTGCAGGACAACGATGCGCAGGACTCCGGGATCGCGCTGGTCTGGGAGTACACCTCGCCGGCCAATCAGCGCGCCAACGGGCCCTACCCGCGCTTTGCCCGCATGATTCACGAATCCTTTGGCGACCTGCTGCACAGCCGCAACTTCGATGTGGGCGCGGCCAAGCTCGAGGACGGCGGCGCGAGCGTCCCGGTCCGCCTGGTCTGCGCGGCAGGCAATACCCACGGGTTTATCTTCTGGCTGACCATGGAACATCCGGGCGACCGTGATGGTCACTGGCTCACCGAAGGCGTGACTCCGGTACCTCTGCCACAGGACGCACCGGGCGCCCCCACTGCAGACACCAGGCCTGTGCCGCCCTCGGCAATCTAGCCACCGTACAACTCCAAGGACACCGCATGATTTCCCCGCGCGCCATCGCACGCTCTGTTTCCCTCCTTCTGCTGTCCGCCACCAGCGCAACCGCACTGGCTCAGGAATACAGTTCCCGCACCCAGCTGCCGGTCAGTTTTGGCCTCGGCCTGGAGCACGCGCTGCCGATTGCTGCCGCCCGCGGCGAGCTGGCGCTGTCCTCCGGCGACCGGTTCGACAGCTTTGGCCTGCTCGCCCAGGCGGAAAAGCCGTTGCGCAGTTTTCGGGTGGACACGCTGAACTTCTCGCTCTCCGGCCAGGGGAGCCTGCTGGTTCAGCGCAATGACGGCCCGGGCGACGCCTACACCCTCAGCAGTGGCCGTGGCGGCGCCAAGCTGACCCTGCCCATCCCGCAGGTCACCGGGCTCTGGGCCGGCGCAAGCCTGAATGCGGCATACAGCCGCGCCGAAGACGAGAGCGACAGCGACCTGTTTGCCGTGCTCAGCACACGCTACCAGGCCCCGAAGGAGATGCTTGGCCAGGCCCTGGACTTCTACGGCAGCCTCAGCCTGGGCGCCGATGGCCCCGCGGACACCGGGTTCCTCTTCGGCATGGCGGTGCCGCTGGTCAACAACATGGTCGCCGGTGTGGAACTGGTCACCGAGAACGACCGGCTGACGGGCTATCTGGGCATTCCGCTGCAGAAAAACATGCGCCTGACCGGCGCGCTGGGTGTGGCCGATGGCGTGGATCTGATCGCGCAGGCGCAGCTGACGCTGTTTCTCGACTGAAACCACCTGACATTTGCCGGTGTTTTCCCTAGGCTAGCGGCCTTACGCCCCTGACCCCGACAAACCCATGGATATCACCGTACTGTACGCCGGCCTGCTCGGCCTCCTGCACCTGGCCCTGACGATGCGTGTGATCCGTGGCCGGCAAACCCTCGCCATCAACCTGGGGCACGGTGGCAACGCCGACATGGAGCGGCGTATCCGTGGACACGCGAACTTCGTGGAATACGTACCGCTGGTGCTGGTGCTGATGCTGGCTCTGGAGGGCACCGGCGCGGCGCCCGGGCTGATTCACGGGATGGGCATCCTGCTGGTCATCGCCCGGGCCCTGCACGGTTTCGCACTGGCCTACACCGAAAGCTGGTTCCACGGTCGTTTTTACGGGACATTGCTCACGCTGATCGTCCTCGCCATCGCCAGCCTCGCTGCCGTCTACCAGGGCGTGATGGCCTGAGCCGGGTCAACGCCCCCTGGCACCCGGCACCTAGGCCGGGTTGGTCAGCACCACCCGGTAGCGGGCCTTCCCGGCGCGCACGTGCGCGATGGCAGCATTCGCATCGGCAAAGGCATAGGTCTCAACCATCGGTGAAATGCCATGCCGGGCACAGAACTCCAGCATCATCCGGGTCGTCGTTGGCGTCCCCATCGGCGAACCCGACACGGCCTTCTGCCCGCCTATCAGGCTGAATGCGGGAACCGGAACAGGCTCCAGCACCGCACCGACCATGTGCATCCGCCCGTTCGGGGCCAATGCGGCCAGGTAGCGTTTCCAGTCCAGCGCGACATTGACCGTCACCAGCACGAAATCATGCCGACCGGCCTCGGCCTTCAGCGCCTCGGCATCGCGGCTGTTGACCACCCGGTGCGCGCCCAGTGAACGCGCCTCCTCGGCCTTGGTCGGGTCCGAACTGAATGCGGTGACCTCGCAGCCCCAGGCCCGGGCGAATTGCAGCGCCAGGTGACCCAGACCACCAATGCCCACCACCGCAACCCGGTCGGTCGGCCGGACATCAAACTGCAGAAACGGGTGAAAGACGGTGATCCCGCCACAGAACAGGGGGCCGGCTGCGACCGGGTCCACACCGTCCGGTATCGGGATCGCCCACATCCAGTGGGCCCTGACCCGCTCCGCAAAGCCACCGGCACGCCCGACAATGGTTTCGCCTGCACTCCGGCACAGGTTCTGTTGGCCGTCCAGGCAGCAATCGCAACCGCCGCAGGAATGGCTGTACCAGCCCAGTCCGACACGGGTTCCGACCTTCGCGCCCTGCGCATGCGCACCGCGCGCCACCACCCGCCCGACGATCTCATGCCCCGGTACCAGCGGGTATTGCGACCGCCCCCATTCGTTGTCGATCATCGACAGATCGGAGTGACAGACACCGCAGGTTTCCACCGCGATTTCGATTTCATCATCCCCCAGGGGGCCGGGGTCGATCTGCATGGGCTGCAGGGTTCCCTGGGCTTCCTGCGTTGCCCATGCCTTGTAGGTGTTGCTCATGTATTGTCTGATGCCTCGCGTCTGTCGGTGGCTCCGATGCTACCGCATGGTCGCGCTCGGATCAGGAGATCACAGTGTATTCACGAATCATCGGAACCGGCGGCTACCTGCCGGCCCGACAAGTTCCCAATGCCGAGCTGGAACTGCAGGTCGACACCTCGGACGAATGGATATTCCAGCGCACCGGCATTCGCGCGCGCCATGTTGCTGCTGATGACGAAATGACCTCGGACCTGGCGGTCAATGCTGCCCGTCTTGCCCTGGAGGCTGCGGATCTCGCGCCGACGGACATCGACCTGGTCATCGTTGCCACCACCACGCCGGACCTGGTCTTTCCCTCCACCGCATGCATTGTGCAGCGCAAGCTGGGCATCCCCGAAGGGGCCTGTGCATTCGATGTGCAGGCCGTGTGCAGCGGTTTCATCTACGCGCTGGCCATTGCCGACAAGTTCATTGCCTCCGGGCAGAACCGCCACGCACTGGTCATTGGCGCCGAGGTGTTTTCCCGCCTGCTGGACTGGTCGGACCGCCGAACCTGCGTGCTGTTCGGGGACGGAGCGGGCGCGGTCACGCTGAAGCAGAGCGAGACCCCCGGCATCCGCTCAACCCATCTGCACGCAGCCGGCGACCACGGCGACATCCTGCAGGTGCGCGCCTCCCCGGCCAACCCGCACGAGGACGCCGTATTCGTGGAAATGGATGGCCAGTCGGTATTCCGTTTCGCCGTGCGCGTGCTCGACAGCGTGTGCCGGGAGACGCTGACGCACAACCAGATTCAGGGCGAAGAGATCGACTGGCTGGTACCGCACCAGGCCAACATCCGCATCATCATGGCCACCGCCAAGAAACTCGGGATGCCCACCGACCGGGTGGTCACGACGCTGGAAAAACAGGGCAACACCTCGGCAGCCTCGGTACCGCTGGCCCTGGATGCGGCCGTGCGTGACGGTCGCATCAGCCAGGGCGATACGATCCTGCTCGAGGCGGTCGGCGGTGGCATGACCTGGGGCGCCGTACTGCTCGACTGGTGACGGTTTCTTCCGCCGGTTGCATCGCGTAACCTGAGAGATTGGAGACCTCGCCGCGGCTCAAACGGTCGCAGGAGCAGAACAACATGGCCAAAGCGTCGGCATACGTTGCGCACACCCCGGACAGTGCGGGTCGTATCGACTATTCCGCGCGGGAAAATGCCACCTGGCAGACGCTGATCAGCCGGCAAACGGCCGCGATCCGCGATGTGGCCTGCAGCGAATACCTGCAAGGGCTGGAACTGCTCAACCTGCCTCTCGACCGGGTTCCGCAAATCCCGGAAGTCAACGCCGTGCTGCAACGTGAAACAGGCTGGGCCGTCGAGGCGGTGCCGGCACTGATTCCGTTCGAAACCTTCTTTGCCCTGCTGGCCGAGCGCAAATTCCCTGCGGCAACCTTCATCCGCACCCCGGAGGAAATGGACTACCTGCAGGAGCCGGACATCTTTCACGAGATATTCGGCCATACCCCGATGCTCACCCACCCCGGCTTTGCCTCCTTCACCGAGCACTACGGGAAACTCGGACTGGCCGCCAGCAAGGAGGAACGGGTGTATCTCGCGCGCCTGTACTGGTTCACGGTCGAATTCGGCCTGGTTCAACCCGCCGGGAAACCGCTGCAGATCTACGGCGGCGGCATTCTTTCGTCCATCGGTGAAACGCATTATGCGGTCCATGACCCGGCGGCCGAAAAGCGCCCATTTTCGGTGCTGGAAGCACTGCGCACGCCCTACCGCATCGACATCATGCAGCCCCGCTATTTCGTGCTGGAATCACTGGATACCTTGTACGCACTGACGCAGGTCGACCTGATGCGCGAAGTCCGGCAGGCCATGCAGCTGGGCCTGCTGCCAAAACCTTTTCGCGATGACGCCCGGCGCGGTTCCCACCGCAGCCACATGGCCGCAGACGCCTGAACAACCACGAGAAAACCACGGAGACACCATGACGGATACCACCAACCCCCTCGGCACGGACGGCTTCGATTTTGTCGAATTCACCGCCCCAACCCGCGAAGGGATCGAGCAGTTGCACACGCTGTTCGAACTGCTCGGCTTCGTCGCGGTCGCCCGCCATCGCAGCAAGGATGTGACGCTGTTCCGGCAGGGTGACATCAACTTCCTGGTCAATGCCACGCCGTATACGCATTTTCACCACTTTGCCCAGGCGCACGGCCCCTCGGCCTGTGCGATGGGCTGGCGGGTCAAGGATGCGCCGGCCGCCCTGCAGTACGCAAACTCCCGCGGGGCACACATCTTCGATGCCCCCTGCGAATACATGGAACTGCGCATGCCGGCCGTCTACGGCATCGGCTCGTCGGTGCTGTATTTCAGCGACCTGTACGGGGAGCGGTCCATCTTCGATGTGGATTTCCGCTACCTGGATGGTGTCGACCACAACCCGAAGGGCGTCGGCCTGCAGGTGATCGACCACCTCACCCACAATGTCAGTCGCGGCAACATGGACGTGTGGGCCCGCTTTTATGAAGACATCGCCAACTTCCGCGAGATCCGCTACTTCGACATCGAAGGCAAGCTCACCGGGCTGATGTCGCGGGCGATGACCAGCCCCTGCGGCAAGATCCGCATCCCGATCAACGAATCGGCCGATGACAACTCGCAGATCGAGGAGTTCATTCGCGAGTATCGCGGCGAAGGCATCCAGCACATCGCGCTGTCCACCGATGACATCTACCGCACCGTGGAAACCCTGCGCGCTCAGGGCGTGACCTTCATGGAGACCCCGGACACCTACTACGAAAAGATTGATGAGCGCCTGCCCGGCCATGGCGAAGATGTCGACCGCCTGCGCGAACTCAACATCCTGATCGACGGTGCGCCGACCGAAGGCGGCGGCATTCTGCTGCAGATATTCACCAGCACGGTGATCGGCCCGATCTTTTTCGAAATCATTCAGCGCAAGGGCGACGAAGGATTTGGCGAGGGCAACTTCAAGGCCCTGTTCGAGTCCATCGAGGAAGACCAGATCCGCCGGGGCGTACTGGAGACCGACTGATGCGTAACTGGATTCGTGTACCGCAGCGCCACGGGGCCCACTCCCGGCAGGCACATTGCGACCTGCCCGAGGCCGCACCGTATGAACGGGAGATGGGCAAATCCGGGTTTTTCGGGCCGACGGCCCACTTCCACCACCGCCACGCCCCCACCGGCTGGAGCGGCTGGGACGGCCCCCTGCGGCCCCGGGCCTACGACCTGAATGCACTGGATGCGGCCAGCACCTCACCCTGGGACGCCCCCATCCTGTTGCACAACGCCCACTGTGAGATCCGTTACTGGCATCTGGCCGTGGACATGCAGGCCCTGGCACGCAACGCCGATGGCGACCAGTTGCTGTTCGTGCATGCCGGCAGCGGCGACCTGTACTGCGATTTCGGCCATCTGCACATTCGCGACGGCGACTACATCGTGCTGCCCCGGGGCACCATGTGGCGGCTGGAGACTGCCGACTCGCTGACCCTGCTGATGATCGAGGCCAGCAACGACAGTTTCGGCCTGCCGGACCGCGGGCTGCTCGGCCCGCAAGCCTTCTTCGACCCGGCCCTGCTGGATGTGCCGCAGATGGATGCGGATTTTCGCAGCCAGCAGACCGATGACCCGTGGACCATTGATATCAAGCGCCGCGGCGAGCGGTCGCGGGTACATTTCGACTACAACCCCCTGGATGCGCTGGGCTGGCACGGTGAGCTGTGCGCGGTACGCATCAACTGGCGTGACCTGCGCCCGGTCATGAGCCACCGCTACCATCTGCCACCGTCGGCGCATACCACTTTTGTGGCCTCGCGCTTCGTCGTCTGCACCTTTGTGCCGCGCCCCATCGAAAGCGACCCCGGTGCGCTCAAGGTCCCGTTCTTCCACAACAACGACGACTACGATGAGGTGCTCTTCTACCATGCGGGCAATTTTTTCAGCCGCGACAACATCGATGCCGGCATGCTGACCTTCCACCCCGCCGGTTTCACCCACGGCCCCCACCCCGGAGCATTCGCTGCCGCGGCCCGTGCCGAGCGCCGGGAAACCGACGAAGTCGCGGTGATGATCGATACCCGCGACGCCCTGGATGCCGCAGCCGCGCTGGGCGCCGTGGAAAACCCCGATTACGTAGACTCATGGTCCCCCTGACTCGAATTGGCACGTTGAATGAAACTTCTCGGATCACTGACCTCGCCGTTTGTGCGCCAGGCGCGTGTTGTCATTGCCGAAAAGCAGCTGAACAACCGCATCCCGCTGGTCGAAACCAACCCCTTTGAAAACCCGCCGGAGCTGCTGGCCGCCAACCCGCTGGGCAAGGTCCCGGCACTGACCGGCAGCGAGGCAGGTACGCTGCATGACAGCCGCCTGATCTGCGAATACATCGACAGCCTGAACGACACGCCGCGCCTGCTGCCGGCTTCTGGCGCCGAACGCTGGACGGCACTGCGGCGGCAGGCAACCGCCGCCGGGCTGATGGATACCGCTGCAGCCCACACGATGGAAAGCCGCCGTGCGGACGGCATCATTTCACCGCAGTGGCAGGAACGCCGGAACGCCGCCATGCGCCGGGCCGTGGCAGCCATCGCCGATGACCTGCACGCCACGACGCCACCACTGGACATGGGCACCATCGCCACCGCCTGCGCACTGGCCTACCTGGACTTTCGCCACCCGCAGATCACCTGGCGACAGGACCACCCCGAACTGGCCACCTGGCTGGACAGCTTTGCGCAACGCGAATCGATGCTGTCCACCCGCCCCCCGGCCTGAACCTCCGATTCCCCACGGACCAGCAAAGGACAGAAACGATGATTCTCGCTTCGTTGAAGAGTGCTTCGCGCGATGGCCAACTGGTCATCGTCAATACCCAGCGCAACTCCTGCATGCCGGTCGGCAACATCGCCGCCGACCTGCGCACCGCGCTGGAGACCTGGGATGAGGTTGCCGAATCCCTGCAGGAACGCCAGGAGCTGCTCAACCGCAACCCGGCGCTGGGCAACGAGTTCAATCCGGAAGATTGCGCATCACCGCTACCGCGCAGCTGGGGGTGGGCCGATGCCAGTGCCTATGTCAACCACGTGAAACTGGTCAGGCAGGCACGCGGGGCCGAAATTCCGGACAGCTTCTGGACCGACCCGCTGATGTACCAGGGCGGAAGCGACACCTTCCTCGCCCCCACCGAAGACATTCCGCTGCTCGACCCGGACTTCGGTCTCGACCTGGAAGCCGAGGTTGCGGTCGTGGTTGGCGACGTACCGCTGGGAGCCAGCCGCGAAACCGCCGCTCAGGCCATTCGGCTGATCATGCTGTGCAACGATGTGTCGCTGCGCGGGCTGATTCCCGGAGAACTGGCCAAAGGCTTCGGCTTTTTCCAGTCCAAACCCAGCAGTGCCTTTGCGCCGCTGGCACTGACTCCCGATGAACTCGGCCCACAGTGGCGCGATGGCAAGCTCCACGGCGCTTTGCTCAGTTCCATAAACGGCCAGCCGCTGGGCTGCCCGGATGCCGGCGTGGACATGACCTTCGACTTCCCCACCCTCATCGCCCATGCCGCCCGCACCCGGCCGCTGTCCGCGGGCACGATCATCGGCTCGGGAACAGTCTCCAACCGCGACGCCGACGGCGGGCCCGGCAAACCCGTCAGCCAGGGGGGTGTGGGATATTCCTGCCTTGCCGAACAGCGGATGGTGGAGCAGATCCTCGACGGCACCATCCGCACGCCCTTCTTGCAGGCCGGCGACCGGGTGCGTATCGAAATGCGCAACGCCGCCGGCGAGTCGCTGTTCGGCGCCATCGATCAACGGGTCGTTTCCCGTGACTGAACCCCTGCGGCTCTACGGGTACTGGCGCAGTTCCTCTTCATGGCGCGTGCGGATCGCGCTCGCCCTGAAGGGGCTGTCCTGGGAGCCGGTGCCGGTGCACCTGGTCCGCAACGGTGGCGAACACCATGCCGCGGACTTCAGCGCGCGCAACCCGCAGGAACTGGTGCCCGTACTGGAACACGGTGACTTCCGGCTCAATCAGTCACTGGCAATCTGCGAGTATCTGGACACATTGCGTCCCGAGCCGCGCCTGGTGCCGGGCGACCCGCAACAGGCGGCCACGACGCGTGCGCTGACGCAGATGATTGCCTGCGAAATCCAGCCGCTGAACAACCTGCGCGTACTGCAATATCTGGAAACCCACCTGCAGGCCGATACGGCAGCGCGTGCCGACTGGTATCGCCACTGGATTACACTGGGTTTCACCGCGCTCGAACGCGCCCTGCCCGCGCAACAGCCCGCATACCTGCTCGGTGCCGCACCGGGTCTGCTGGATGTTTTCCTGGTGCCACAGATGTACAACGCCCGCCGCTTCAACACCGACCTCACACCCTTCGACCGCCTGCTTGAGGTCGAAGCCCGCTGCCTGGAATTGCCCGCATTTGCCATGACGGCCCCGGACCAGCAGCCCGAGGCGGACGCGTGACCCGCTCCGGCGACCTGCTCTGGGAGCCCTCCCGCCGACGCCGCGAGTCCAGCCTGCTCAGCCGCTTTGCGGAAATCCACTGCCCCCAGGCCAGCAGCTTCGCCGAGCTGCACAGCTGGTCGGTCAAGAATCCCGGCGAGTTCTGGACGGCGGTCTGGCAGTTCGCCCAGGTCCAGGGCAGCCTCGAAGGCCCCGCACTGCAGGGCAGCGGAATGCGCGGGACCACCTTTTTCCCGGAGGCCCGGCTGAACTTTGCCCGCAACCTGCTCGAGCGGGGGCGCCCGGACGACCTGGCCATCCAGTTCCGCAGCGAAGACGGGCGCAAGACCGTCTGGACCCGCGAAGAACTGAAGTTTGCGGCCGCCGGCATTGCCCGCGCGCTCAAGAAACAGGGTGTCGAGCCCGGCGACCGCGTCGCGGCCGTGCTGCCCAACCGGCCCGAAACCGTCGCCGCCATGCTGGCGACGGCATCGATTGGCGCGGTGTGGAGTTCGTGTTCCCCCGAGTTCGGTCTGGCGGCACTGGTGGACCGTTTCGAACAGCTGGCCCCGACGGTGCTGCTGACCGTGAGCGATTACCGTTACGGCGGCAAACTGCATGACTGCCGCCGCCGCATCGGGGAGCTGATCAGCAGCCTGCCGTCCGTGCGCAAGATCTACTGCCTCACCGACGACCTGGATCTGCCGGAACACCCGCGGCTCGCCGCCTGGCCAGCACCGGACCCGACTGCCGGCCTGCCGTACCGCGAACTGCCCTTCAACCACCCGCTGTATGTGCTGTTTTCCAGCGGCACCACGGGCGCACCCAAGGGCATCGTGCACGGTGCCGGTGGCACGCTGTTGCAGCACCTGAAGGAACACCAGCTGCACTGCGATATCCAGCCGGACTCCCGGGTTTTCTACTACACCACCTGCGGCTGGATGATGTGGAACTGGCTGGTCAGCGCACTGGCCAGCGAGGCCTCGCTGATGCTGTACGAAGGCTCGCCCTTCCATCCGGATGCCAACGCACTGTTCGACTTTGCCCAGAGCGGCGGGAGCAACTTCTTTGGCGTTTCGGCACGTTTCCTGGATACCTGCCGCAGCCGGCGACTGCGCCCGACGCAGACCCACGACACCAGTGCCATCCAGACCATCGCCTCCACCGGCAGCCCGCTCAGCAGCGAAAGCTTCAATTACGTCTACGAGGCCATCAAGCCGGATGTCGCCCTGCACTCCATCTCCGGCGGCACCGACATCGTTTCCTGCTTCGTTCTGGGCAACCCCTGGCAAAGCGTGCACAGCGGGGAAATCGTCGGCCCGGGCCTGGGCATGGCCGTGGAAGTGTGGGACGACGAAGGCCTGCCCTCACCACCGGGCAGCAAGGGCGACCTGGTCTGTACCCAGCCCTTCCCCTGCATGCCGCTTGCCTTCTGGGGCGATACGGACGGCAGCCGCTATACCGCCGCGTACTTTGGTACCTACCCCGACGTCTGGCATCACGGTGACTTTGCCGAATGGCGGGAAACCGGCGGCTACGTGATTCACGGCCGCTCGGACGCCACCCTCAACCCGGGTGGCGTGCGCATCGGGACCGCGGAGATCTACCGCGAAATCAGCAAAATCCCCTGCATCGTGGAGAGCCTGGCCATCGGTCAGGAGTGGGAGGGAGACACCCGCATCGTGCTGTTCGTGGTCCTGCAACCGGGCAGCGTGCTGGATGTCACGCTGGTGCAACAGGTCAATGACCAGATCCGCAACGGCGCGACACCGCGTCATGTTCCCGCAAAAATCCTGCAGGTCCGTGACCTGCCCCGGACCCGCTCCGGCAAACTCGCCGAACTGGCCGTCAGGGCACTGGTCCATGGCGAACCGGTGCGCAACCGGCACGCGCTGGCCAACCCGGAAAGCCTCGAACAGTTCACCTCACTGCCGGCCTTGCAGACGGCCTGAAAATCGCGCCCCGTACGTTTTTGCCGGGTGCGCCCCCGGGTCGCGACAACGCGTCAAAACCGGGTCGCGACATTCAGGCCGCGACCCGGCAGATCAACTCAGCGGGAAAATTCGCTGCCGGGCTTCCACGTGGGCCGGGTCGCGGAATTGGCCACGGCCTGACCGACGCTGAACATCATTTCCACATCGAGCACGGCGCCCTCGAGGTTCCAGTCGTCCGTCAGCTCGTCATCCACCTTGTGATAACGATGGGCCACGTAGTCCGCACGCTGCGCCATGCCATCGTCCACGGTGCCACCGACCGGAGTGATGCCGCTGTCCGCATACAGCGCCGGAATGCCCACCTTGGCGAACTCGAAATGGTCAGAGCGGAAGTAGTAGCCCTTCTCCGGGCTCGACTCCGGACGCAAGACCCGGCCCTGCTGGCGGGCGGCCTGATCAAGCACATCTTCCAGGGTGCTCTGCCCCATGCCGGTGACCACAACATCCTCGGTCGGCCCCCAGATGTTCAGGCCATCCATGTTGATGTTGGCAACACTGGCAGCCGCCGGATATACGGGGTTTTCGGCATACCAGCGCGCACCCAGCAGCCCCTGTTCCTCGGCGGTCACCGCGAGAAACAGCGTGCTGCGCCGCGCGGGCCGGGCCGCGAAGGCCTGGGCCAGTTCGATCAGTGCGGCCACGCCACTGGCGTTGTCCAGCGCGCCGTTGTAGATCTGGTCCCCGCTCAGGGCCGGGTTGGTTCCCAGATGATCCCAGTGTGCGGTATAGATCAACCACTCATCGCGCAAGGCCGGATCGGTCCCCGGCACCGCGGCCAGCACATTCTTCGAGGCCACCTGACGGACACGGTTGCGCACCATCATGCTCGACTCCGCCGGCAATTCGAAACCCCGGAAACCCGGCTTCGAGGCCTGCCGACGCAAGGTCTCGTAGTCGTAGCCCGACAGCCGCAGCAGCTCGCGTGCGGTGTTCTCGTGCAACCAGCCCTCGACGGCGACCCGGTCCTTGTTGCCATCCCCCCGGTCGAGCGTGAAGTTCTCCGTCCCCCAGCTCCCGGAAACCACTTCCCAGGGGTAGCCGGCCAGATCCGTGTTGTGGATGACCAGCGCTCCGGCCGCACCCAGCTTCGACGCAATTTCGTACTTGTAGGTCCAGCGCCCGTAATAGGTCATCGCCCGCCCGCGGAAATATGCCGGATCCAGTCGCTCGTCCGCACCCGGGACCTGCGGGTCGTTGACCAGCATCACCAGAATCTTTCCCTTGACGTCGAGACCGGCATAGTCATCCCAGTCATGCTCGGGTGCCTGCACCCCGTGTCCGACGAACACCAGCGGCACACCGCGCAACAGGATCCGCGCATCCAGTCGCTGCGAGACCACCACAACATCCTCCTGCAGCTTGACCGGTAATGGCTGGCCGGCAACGGTAATCCCCACATCCGCATCGGAGGTCAGCCCGACCAGCGGGACATCCTGGGTATAGCTGCCATCCGGGTTGCCGGGCCGCAGGCCGGCCTGGCGAAACTGATCCTCCAGATAACGCACCGTCAGAGTTTCCCCTTCCGTACCGGGGAGTCGGCCGCCATAGGCATCGCTGGCCAGCACGGCCACGTGGTTACGCAGCTCTTCGGCGGTGATCGCAGGGTTGGCCGCGGGCTTGTCGTCAAAAAGACCTCCCAGACCGACCCAGCTCGCGGTTTGCTGCAGGGTGGAACAACCCGCCAGCAGGCTGCTCAACGCAAGGGTGGAAGCCACGCGCATCAGGCGGCGGCGCTGTGTATGACTCATCGATCGATTCCCCAGTGTTTACTTCGTGACAGGTGCCGCTGGCTGCGCTTCGGCCTGGTACACCAGCACCTCGCGACAGCGACGGCAGACGTACTGTGTACCACGCAACGCGCGGTTGTGCCGCGTCGTGGTGAGCAGGTGTTGCTGGCAGCCACAGCGGTAGCCAACGCGCCGCTGCCGCCGCACCGGCTCGGCCGCCGCATGGTGGCAGCGCTCCGGCGTCTCCCCCATCGCCCGCATCAGCGCCTGCCATTGCGGGCCGTGCGGCCGCGCGCGCAGGCCGTGTCGCTCCCAGATGGCCAGGTGGCACAACTCATGCACGATGGTGTTGCGGGCAAAGGCCTCACCCTCGCGCTCCAGCAGAGGGGCATTCAGACGAATGGTGTTGCGCCGCAACAGCGCCTGACCACTGGCCAGCCCGCGCAAATCCCAGCGCACTTCCGGCGCGGCGCGCAGGCCGTAGCCCTGTAGTTTCAGTTGCTTGAGCGCGGCAAGCACAAGATCGGTACGCATTTCGCAACCGCAGATTTGGTGGAACTCTGGCAGCATACCGCCCCGAAAGCGGCCGCGCCCCCGAGGCCCCGCATCAACAAACCAGGCTTGGAAACCACGACAGAATGCCCGATAGCAAAACGCACTGGATGATTTATGGCGCCTACGGATACAGCGGCCGCCTGATCGCCACCGAAGCGGTCCGCCGCGGCCACCGCCCGGTACTCGCCGGCCGCGACGGAGCCCGGGTGAAGGAACTGGCCGAGGAACTCGGACTGACCTGGCGCGTGTTCAGTCTGGACGACGCGGACAATACCGCGCATGCCCTGCACGACACCAGCCTGGTGATCCATTGCGCCGGGCCGTTCTCCGCGACCGCCGGTCCGATGCTGGAAGCCTGCATCCTGGCGCACACCCACTATCTGGACATCACGGGTGAAGTCGAGGTGTTCGAGGCCGCCAAGGCGCTCGATGGACGCGCCCGGACGGCCGGCATCACCCTGTGCCCGGGGACCGGCTTCGACGTGATCCCCACAGACTGTCTCGCTCGCGCACTGGCCGAGCGCATGCCCGATGCCACGGCCCTGGACCTGGGGTTCGCCGGTGGCAAGTCGCTCTCCCCCGGCACCGCCAAGACCACCATCGAGGCAATGAAGCAAGGCGTGGTGATTCGGGTCGACGGCAAGCTGGAGCACCGCAGGAACGGTTATACCGAGAAAACCATCGACTTCGGCGGCGGCCCGCGCAGCGCAACCCCCATCCCGTGGGGAGATGTTTCCACCGCTTTCACCAGCACGGGAATTCCGAATATCCGCGTGTTTGTGCCGGCATCCCGAAAATCCATCAAATCCATGCGACTGGCCAACGCCCTGCGCCCTTTTCTGCGCCTGGGGCTGGTGCAGCGCTTTCTCAAACGGCGGCTGGCCGGAAGAATTCAGGGACCCGACGCCGAGCAGCGCCAGAAGCAGCGCATGCAGGTCTGGGGTGAAGTTCGCGACAACGCCGGCAACAGCATCAGTGCGCGGGTCGAAACCCCCAACGGCTACGACATCACCACCTGGGGGCCGATCCTGATTGCCGAGCACATTCTCAACACGCAACCGGAGCCGGGTTACACCACGCCCAGCCTGCTGATGGGAGCCGACTGGCTGACGACACTACCCGGCGTGGGACCCCTGGTGTTCGAACAAAGCCGCAGCGACGACAGCTAGGAACCCAGGCTGCTGACGAGGAAATCGAAGGCCGTATCCACATCGTCCGCGGGTGTGACCATGTCCAGGTCACCCGCTTCGATCAGCTCCTGCCGGGCGAGCGCGGGCAGATTGATCACGTCGTTCCAGTAGCTGGAGCCGAACAGCACCACCGGGCGGCGTGCCAGCTTCCCGGTCTGCATCAGGGTCAGCACCTCGAACAGCTCGTCCAGCGTCCCGAAGCCCCCGGGAAATACGACCAGCGCCTGCGCCAGTTCGATAAACCAGAACTTGCGGGTGAAGAAGTAGTGAAACTCGAATACATGGGCCGGCGGGATGTACGGGTTGACGCTCTGCTCGTACGGCAGGCTGATGTTCAGCCCGATGTTCAGTGAGGGGTCAACCGCCGCTGCGCCTGCGTGCGCGGCTTCCATGATCCCGGGCCCGGCGCCGGTGAGAATGTGAAAGCGGCGATCGTGCGGATGCTGCGCGGTGGTCCACTCGGCCAGACGCCGGCACAGCTCCATCGCCATGCGGTAGTAATCCCGTCCGTCATCCATGTGCTCATGTTCGGGCCGGATGCGCGCCGAGCCCCAGAAGGCAATGGCCCGGGTCACGCCAAGCGCCGTCAGCCGCTGCCGGGGCTCGAGGTATTCGGCCAGGATGCGCAGAGGCCGCGCATCGGCGGAATTGAGAAATTCGACATTGCGATAGGCTTTGGTCATACGATGAGCATACGACGAATTTATGACCCGTTTGTCGTATTTATTGCGATAGCGCTCAGCTTTTTTCGCCCTATGATGAACACCAAACACCATGCTTGCTGGGAGGCAACCAACCGCATGACTCACTTTGCTCGAGAGATGGCCTTTTATTCGGCCTACCACCAGGAACGGACAAACGTGTGGATTCACGTGTTTGGTGTTCCGCTCATCATTTTTTCGGCATTCACACCGCTGGCCGGTGTGACGCTCATCGAACTGGGCGGCTACAGCCTGACCCTCGCCACGCTCTATTTCCTGGCGACGTCGCTGTACTACCTCAGCCTGGACCGGCTCATGGGCGGCATTGCCGTGCTGCTCTATGGCAGCCTGTGCTGGGCTGCGCATGAAGTCGCCGCCCTGGGCATGAACGCCACGATCGCG
>JBFHON010000013.1:0-19771 GCA_041593295.1 Oceanococcaceae bacterium
CCAATGGCTGCGCGGACATCCGCCGGCAAGCCCGGGCCGTCATCACGAACCTGGACACACCAGCCGGCTCCCTCACGCTGCAGCGCGATGCCCACGGTGCCGGGTGTTCCGGCATGCAACACCGCGTTGTCCACCAGATTCCTGAGCAGGATGCGCAGGCTGAGCGGGTCTGCGTGGACCACCGCATGTACGGGCGGGCCGGAGCGCAGATCCACCGTATGTCGCCGTGCCAGCGGCTGCAACTCGGCCAGAACCTCGTCGATCAGCGGACCCAGGGCAACGGCACGCAGGGGGATGGATCGCGCCGCATTGGAATTCACCTGCGCCAGCAACAGCAGCTGCTTGAGCACCCGTTCGGCCCGCCCCACACTGCTGACGATGGCCCGCAGCGTCTCCTGCGTCGCCGTTTCCCGGGCACTCTCCAGAGCCGATTCGGCAAGCAGCTGGATTCCGGCCAGTGGCGTTCTCAATTCGTGGGCAGCGGCCGCATTGAACAGGCGTTCCTCCTCCAGCAAGGCATCCAGTCGCCGCAGGATGTCATTGAGCGCAGCGGCCAGAGGCTCGATCTCGACCGGAACCGCTACCGAGATCGGCCCGAGGTCGCCGGGCGCCCGGTTGCGCATGGCCTGCGCAACCGTGGCCAGCGGGCGCAAGCCGGAATGCACGGCCGCCCAGATCACCACGGCCGCCAGCGGAATGCTCAGCAGCCAGCCCAGCAGTGGCCAGAGCAGCATGTCCTGCAGCAATGCACGCCGAACAGCATCGCTTTCAGCGACATTGACCACCACCTCGGGATTGCCGGCACGGACGGTGAACACATGCCACAGCCCGCTGGCAGCGCGATGCCGGGAGAACCCGTCGGGGCGGGTTTCCGCCAGCCAGTCCGGAGCAAAGGCCGAGCCCGTACGCGGCACCAGTCCCTCCCGCCATACGGTATAGGCCAGCTCATCCCCGGCCGCAGCCTTTTGCGGGTTGCGCCGCGACCCCACGTGCATCCGCTCGAGCATCTCGTTGAGCTCCCTGGCAATGCTGTCGCTGTCAGCCTCGCCACCCTTGCGCGGCTCGGCCAGGGTCCATGAAGCCAGCACCCAGGCACTGTCTGCCAGTTCACGATCCATGATGCGATTGATTCCTTCCTGCAACCGCACGTAGGTCCAGGTCCCACCGGTAGCCACCACCGCAACCAGGCCGGCCATCAGCAGAATCAGCAGCCGGGCCCGGATCGACCCCATCAGCTGGGATCCGGGTCGCGCAGCGAGAGCCGGTAGCCCACACCGTGCACGGTCTGAATCCGGTCCGAGCCCAGTTTTTTCCGCAGCCGGTGAACCAGCACATCCAGCGAGTTACTGGCGCCCTGCGCCCGCGAGGGCAAGGCCGCTTCCAGCGCCTCGCGGGGCACCACCCCCTGCGCACGCCGCAGAAAGGTCGCAAGCAACGCCGATTCCGCCGGGGTCAGGGCGATTTCCTGCTCCTGCCAGTAGGCGATCCCGCCAACCGGGTCCAGCGCCAGGCCACCGCGGGCAATGCGCGCATCCGTTTCCGGCGCCCGTCTGAGCAAAGCGCGTATTCGCGCCAGCAGTTCGGCCAGGTGAAAGGGTTTGACCAGGTAGTCATCGGCGCCTGCATCCAGTCCTGCCACGCAGTCTTCCGGGTCATCGCGTGCCGTGAGTATCAGGCAGGGCAGATCCCGCCCCTGCTCGCGCAGCTGTCGCAGCAGGTCCATGCCACCGAGCCCGGGCAGCCCCAGGTCCAGCACCAGCGCGGCGTACTCACCCTGGCGCAACCGTTGCAGGGCCTCGCGCCCATCGGCGCAACTGTCCACCACGTAGCCATGCAAGCTGAGCGTGTGCTGCAGCCCGGTGCGCAGGGTTTCGTCATCTTCAACGACCAGCAAGCTTTTCTTCATGCACCACGACGAGGGTAACCAGGGCACAGAATAGCGCCCCACAAAAAAGCCCCGCCAGAATGACGGGGCTTCGGGGGAGACCGCCCGGGGCACGGGCGGGGTGGCACTCAGTGCGCGTGAGCTGCACCGGCGCCGCGGGGTACACGAATGCTTTCCACCAGGTCCTGGATGTGAGCCGGTGGTGGCGCGGTCATCCGCGAGACCACATTGGCCACGACGAAGTTCACCAGCGCACCCACCGCACCGATGGACTCGGGGGCAATGCCAAGCAACCAGCTCTCGGGGGTATTCGGCAACCAGTTGGTGCCAGCAACGAAGAACCAGCCCTTGTAGATGAAGATGTAGATCAGCGTGAACAGCAGACCACTCAGCATCCCGGAAATGGCCCCAGCGTTGTTGATGCGCTTGCTGAAGATCCCCATCATCAGTGCCGGGAAGATGGACGAGGCCGCCAGACCGAAGGCCAGGGCCACCACCTGGGCGGCAAAGCCCGGCGGGTTCATGCCCAGATAGCCGGCCAGGGCAATGGACCCGGCCATCGCAATCCGTCCGGTCAGCAGCTCGCCCTTCTCCGAAATGTTCGGGGTGAAGGTGCCCTTGAACAGGTCATGCGCGATGGACGAGGAAATTGCCAGCAGCAGACCTGCTGCCGTCGACAGCGCGGCCGCCAGGCCACCTGCAGCAACCAGTGCAATGACCCAGTTCGGCAGCTTGGCGATTTCCGGGTTGGCCAGCACCATGATGTCACGGTCGACCTTGACCATTTCGTTGCCCTTCCAGCCGAAGGAGGCCGCCTTGGCCGCAAACTCCGGGTTGGCATCGTTGTAGTACTGGATCCGGCCATCGCCGTTCTTGTCTTCGTACTGCAGCAGACCGGTGGTTTCCCAGTTCTTCATCCACTGCGGACGGTCTTCGTAGATCAGGTTGGCTTGCGGGTCGCCAATCGGACCGGCCTGGATCGTATCCATCAGGTTCATCCGCGCCATGGCGCCCACAGCCGGAGCGGTGGTGTACAGGATGGCGATGAATACCAGCGCGTAGCCAGCCGACTTGCGGGCATCCGACACCTTGGGCACTGTGAAGAAGCGAATGATCACGTGCGGCAAACCGGCCGTACCAATCATCAGGGACGCCGTCAGCAGGAAGGTATTCAGCATGCTGCCCTGGGCTTCGGTGTACTGGGTGAAGCCGAGATCCATGACGATCTTGTCCAGTTTTTCCAGCACATACATGCCGCTGCCATCACTCAGCGTACTGCCCAGGCCCAGTTGCGGCAGCGGGTTGCCCGTCAACTGCATGGAAATGAATATCGCCGGCACGGTGTAGGCAAAGATCAGCACGCAGTACTGTGCAATCTGCGTATAGGTAATGCCTTTCATGCCACCGAGCACCGCGTAAAAGAACACGATGGCCATGCCGATCAGCACGCCGGTTTCAAACTCGACTTCGAGGAAACGGCCGAAGGCCACACCGACACCCTTCATCTGCCCGATCACATAGGTGATGGAGGCGACGATCAGGCACAGCACGGCGACCAGTCGGGCCGTTTGCGAGTAATAGCGGTCACCGATGAACTCCGGCACCGTGAACTTGCCGAACTTGCGCAGGTACGGGGCCAGCAGCAACGCGAGGAGCACGTAACCGCCGGTCCACCCCATCAGGTAGGCGGAAGCGTCATAACCCTTGAATGCGATCAGCCCGGCCATCGAGATGAACGAGGCGGCACTCATCCAGTCGGCCGCGGTCGCCATGCCGTTGGCTACCGGGTTGACCCCGCCGCCGGCGACATAGAATTCCTTGGTGCTGCCGGCCCGGGCCCAGATGGCGATGCCCATGTAGAGCGCGAATGTCCCGCCAACCGCGAGATAAATCCAGGTTTGTAGTTCCATGGGTTCAGTCCTCGTGTACGTCGAATTCGCGGTCAATCCGGCCCATCTTCCACACGTAGTAGAAGATCAACAGAACGAACACGTAGATGGAACCCTGCTGGGCGAAGAAGAAGCCCAGCTTGATTCCGCCAATGGAAATCGTATTCAGGGCATCCACGAACAAGATGCCGCAGCCATACGAGACGACGAACCAGATGGCCATCAGTTTGATGACCAGGCTGATGTTCGCCTTCCAGTAAGCCTCGGCTTTTTCCGGTAAGGACATAGGTTGTCTCCTCAATTAAGCACTGCGCGAAGTGCGCTGACCTGCACTTTGTCCCATGCGCGGCGGCGGGGAAACACGACTTTGGTCTATGAACTTAGGTGGAAACCCTTAGCCCCTGTTTTTACGCGGTTTTTTCCGGTCAGAGCAGATAACGCAGGCGCAGACTGGCCTGCATGCGCCGGGCCTCCTGCATCGCTGCGATCAGAACCTGCCGGTCAAACCGGCTCAGTTGGTCCAGCCGCACCCGGTTGTCCACGCGCTGCCCGCGCGCCAGCTGATCAAACTGGTGACGAACCCGCAGGTCCTGCAGGCTGCGGTACGCCCCGACCCAGGCCCGGCGATCACGACGCTCCGATTCCAGGCGGGCCGAGTCGATCAGGCGCTTGTCGGTCTGCGTGGAGTTCAGCCCGGAGGCCAGCGAGAACACCCGCGCGGCATCGACAAACATCGACACGCCGTTGACCTTGATATCGAGCACCCGCTCCCCTTCCTGACGCCGGGCCTTGAGCCGGTTCCAGGGCCACAGCGGTGGGGTGTTGGATACCGCATATTCGGCCATCTGCTTGAGAAACAGGGGCCGTGGCTTGATGTATTCGATCAGCCACTCCCGCAGCTCCCGCGCCAGCTCGAGATTCCCGGCGATGCCGCGAAAGTCGAAAAAGATCGCCCCATGCAGCAGGGCCTGCGGGTCGCCGGTATCGACCCAGGCCGCGAAAGTGTCCTGCCACTCCTCCAGGCTCAGGCACCATTTCGGGTTGCTGGCCATCACATCACCCGGGCAGAGCATGTAGCCGCACTGGTCCAGTTGCTCGTTGATCCCCCGCAACCGCGCCAGCAGCCGCTCGCGAATGTGCCGCGCATCGTCGGCACGGAAGATCAGGGCGTTGTCCTGGTCGGTGTGCACCGTCTGCTCTTCACGCCCCTCGCTGCCCAGCGCCAGCCAGCACCAGTCGATGCCGTCGAAATCCGTCCGGTGTATTTCCAGCAGGCGACGCAACACGGCGTCATTCCAGCGGGCCACGGTACGCGTCAGCACATCGCTGCGCAGCCCTTCTTCGTACAGGGTGGCCGCCTGTCGCCGCAGCAGGCTGCAGGCCCGCACCAGGTCGTTGGGCTCCCGGCACTCTTCCACCCAGCCCTCTCCCCGGGCGACAACCTCCTGGAGCGGGTGCTTGGCTTCGAGTTTCATTGCGCCCGCGTCCCGGCCGCTTGTCGGACCGACCGGCGCTGCGACCAAAGATGGCACCCCGAACCCATCGGCTCAGTACCCCAGCCGGGCATACCAGGACTCGCGCGACGCATCGAGGGCCTCGCCCAGTGTGCGGATGCCTTTCTGCTCCAGCAACGGCAACATGCGGCAGAACACCTCGGCGGTCAGCAACGCATCCCCCAGCGAGGTATGCCGACCGAGCACGGTCACCCCCAGCCGCTCGGCGATGTCTTCCAGCCGGTGCTGGTCGCGCTCGGGGTAAACCACCGACGAAAGCAGCAAGGTATCCAGCGACATGGCCGGCAGGGTGTAGCCATACCGCCGCGAAGCGATTTCCAGGAAACGCAGGTCAAAGGCAACATTGTGCCCCAGCAGCAGGTTGTCACCGACGAAGGCCAGCAGGCGCTGGATCGACTCTTCCTGCCCGGGGGCATCGCGCAGCATGCCGGCATGAATGCCGTGAATCTTCTGCGACTCGGGGTGAATGGGCTTGTCGGTACGCACCAGGGTTTCGAAGATTTCCTGCCCGATAAGCCGGCCATTGAGCACCCGGATCGCGCCGATCGAAATGATCTCATCACCCTGTGACGGGTTCAGACCCGTGGTTTCGGTGTCGAAAACCGTCAACGCCAGCCTGTTCAGCGGCAGGTCGCGATCCGCACCGTCGACCGGGGTGTCGAACAGACCAAAATCGAAATACTCCGGGCGTGCCGGCAGGCTGTCGCTGACATTGCCGCGCTCGAGCGGTTCTTCGGCCCGGGCCAGCAGCAGGAACAACGACCCTCCGTTGCCCCCCGGTTCGCCCCAGAGGGTGCCCCCCTGCGTTTCCAGCAATTGCTGCGGCGACCATGCCGACTCTTCCTCATCCACCGCCATCCGTCGTTGCTGCCAGTCCCGCAGTTCGTCAGCGCCAATGCCGTCCCCCTGCCAGGTCATCGCGATGACCACGTGGCCCTCCTCGACAGACAGACCAAGTTCTGCCGGGACGCAGCTCCGCGCCTGCCACCAGCGCGCAATGGCATCCACCAGCAGCACCAGGCTGGCCGACTCGGCGCGCAACCAGACCCCGGCGTAGGCCTCGCGATCGGGCACACCGAGCGCCAGCCGGTCGGCCAGCAATGGCAGCAGGTCACGCGCGGCCACATCATCCAGCGGCAGGGCGCTGTCGGCCGCTAGCCGTTCCGAGAGCTGGGCAAAGCTGCGGACCAGCTCTGCCGTTTCCGTCGCGATGACCGCAACCAGCCGCTGGCGCTGTTCCTCGGCCAGATCTGCCTGGTCCTGCAGGGTCTCTGCGGCCGCCTGCAGGTTGGCCAGCCTTGCGCGACGGGGCTCGATGAACTGGGCCAGATCGCTCTGCCCCGGCGCGAAAGCCGCCAGCGGTTCCAGCGCCAGCAGAAACCCCTGCCGGCCATCCAGGCTCAATGGAGAAAAGCGGGCATGGAATGTCCGCCCCCCACGGCTGGCCAGCACCCCGGTCACCCGGCGCCCGCTGTCGGTCAGCCGGGCCACGAAATGACTGACTGCCCAGCGCCGGAACACCACGAACAGGGATCGCCCCAGTGCCAGCGTTTCTTCCTGTGCCAGCAGATCCACTGCGGCGGCGTTGTACAGCAGGATGCGGCCATCAATGGTCGCCGCCACCAGCGCCCCGTCCATGGACTCGATCAGGCCGCGCAGCAGGGCGCGGTCCTGCGCAAAGCGCGCAGTGGCTTCGTCCACTTCGGCCGTCACCCGCCCTTTCTGCCCCCGCGAATGCGCGGCAAGCGTGTTCAGGGCCTCGCGCAAAACCGGCGGCACGCGGGCGTCGTTCAGCTCGAAATCGGGGTTGGCGCTGACCCACAGCTCCACGGCGTGCTGCACCCGGGGCAACCACTGCGGCCGCCGCAGGATTTGCCAGCACAGTGCCAGCAGACCGAACAGGCCAAGCAGCTGCAGCACGATCGCCAGCGCCACAAAGTCGGTCACCACGCCAAGCACCGCACCTGTCAGCCCCACACCAAGCAAGACCACGGCCTGCAGCACAGGTGAGAGGCCGAACATCAGGTCGGTTCCGATTCCAGCAATTTGCGGACACGCGCCAGCAATTCACGGGTCGAAAAGGGCTTGATCACATAATCGGTGGCACCCAGTGCCTTGCCCTTGACCCGATCGGCATCGCGACCCTTGGCCGTGAGCATGACGATGGGTGTCTGCGCAAAACGGGGCTCGGCGCGCAGCGCCTGGCAGACGCTGAATCCGTCCAGCTCCGGCATCATCACGTCCAGCATGATCAGGTCCGGCGCATGCTCCCGGGCCTGCTCCAGCGCCTCCCGTCCGTTGCGCGCCACGAGCACGGTATAGCCGGCGCGCTTGAACAGGAACTCCAGCGAGATCAGGATGTTGTCCTCGTCGTCGGCGACGAGCAAGGTGGCGTTGGCGGTCATGATTCAGGGCTCCGTTGCAGCGGCAGCGAGAAGGAAAACTGGGCCCCCCATCCGGGGTTGCTGTGCACCCAGATACGGCCACCCAGATGTTCCACGATCCGCTTGCTGATCGCCAGTCCCAGCCCGGTCCCACTGGCTGCGGTGTTTTGCCGCCGGGCCTGCCGGAAACGATCGAAGATCAGACCCTGCTCGTCGGCCGGTATCCCCGGACCGTTGTCAGACACCATCACGATGATCTGGTCGGCTTCATTGCGGGTCCGCAGCTTCACTTCGCCTTCGCTGTCCGGACAGAACTTCAGGGCATTGGCCACCACATTGACCAGCAGCTGGTGCACCCGGTCCCGGTCCGCCGCGACAATGGCGTCCGTCGCGTTCAGCTCGGTGAGCAGACGGATCTCGCGTTGATCGGCCAGGCTGCGCAGCACGCTCAGCGCGCGATTCACCGCCTCGTGCACATCAACACTTTCGTGCTGCCACTGGGCCTCGCCCGACTCCAGCTTGGAGAGATCAAGCACCTGCTCGATCAGCCGCGACAGGCGGTCGGTTTCGTCGATGACGATCTGCAGGAAGCGCTCACGCTCGGCGCTGTCCAGCTCCTCGTCGTCGCGCATGATCTCGGTGAACGCGCGTATCGAGGTCAACGGGGTGCGCAACTCATGGGTCACGGTGGAAACAAAGTCGTCCTTGAGACGGTCCAGCTCACGCAAGCGCAGGTTGGCCGCACGCAGTTCCCGGGTAGCGGACTCCAGGGCGTCACTTTTCTGTTTGAGCTGGCGGGCCATGCGCAGCGCCCCGGAAGTCTCGGCCATCAACTGGAAGACCTCGTCCTGACTCATTTCATGCGCCGTGGCTACCGAGCTCACCAGAATCCGTGCCGAGGCCGAACCCACCGCCGAGGCCAGCTCCGACTCCACGCTGCTCAGCAATTCGCTGTCGGCCTGCAACTGGGGCCCGGTCCGGGCCAGCAGCGACTGGGTCTTTTCGGCTCCGAGCACATGGGTCAGCAGGCGCTCCAGGTCGGCGATGGCCACACCGCCGCGCCACAGACTGGGGCTGGGCTCTTCCCGGCCGCCGCGCATGGATTTGACGAAGTCCTCGGCCTGGGCCACTTCCTTGGCTTCCCGGCGGTCCGTCAGCGAAAACGCGAGCAGCACCAGCAGGTTAAGCCCCAGGCTCCAGAACACGCCGTGACTGAGCGGCGCCATCCCGGAATAGCCCCAGAGTGCGGTCGGGTGAAGCATCTCGCCCCACAATTCCGAGTAGCCCGGCCATACCGATGGCAGCAGCAAGGTATGCCCCCAGACCACGAATCCTGTCGCCAGCCCGATGGCCACGCCGCGCCCCTGCAGCCCCCGCCAGACCAGACCGAGCAACACACCGGGGACGAATTGCGCCACCGCCGCAAAGGACACCAGCCCCATGGAAACCAGCGAACGCTGCTCGCTGGTCGCACTGACATAGGCATAGCCCAGCATCAGTACCGCGATCATGCTGCCGCGCCGCACCCGCAACAGCCGCTTGCCCAGTTCCAGCGGCAGCAGGCCGGCAGAGCGGGCGCGCAGCATCAAAGGCAGTGCGAGGTCATTGCTGACCATGGTGGCCAGGGCCGTACTTTCCACGATGATCATTCCGGTGGCTGCGGACAGGCCACCGAGGAAAACGATCAGCGCAATCGCCGGCTGCTCCTGCAACAGGGGGAACGCCAGCACCCAGGTATCCGCCGGTGTGCCCTCCGCAAACAGCATGCGCCCCGCCACCGCAATCGGCAGCACCGACAGGTTGATCAGCAGCAGATACAGCGGAAACATCCAGGCCGCCGTGCGCGCATGATCGACGTTGTCGTTCTCGACGACCAGCATCTGGAACTGCCGCGGCAGCAGCACCACGGCCGACATCGACAACAGCAGCAGGACCAGCCAGTCGCCGTAACCACGACTGTCCGTCCTGATCTGCATCCACTCCGACGGCTGGCTGCGCATGGCCTCGACGAAACCGCCCCAGCCGTCGAGCACGAAAAACAGCACAAAGCCGCCCACCAGCAGCAATGCGGTCAGCTTCAGCACCGACTCCAGGGCAATCGCCCGCACCAGCCCGTGATGCTGCTCGGTAGCCTGCAGGGAGCGGGTCCCGAAAACCATGGCAAACACCGCCATCACCGCAGCGATCCACAGGCTGGTGTCCATCCACCACGGGCCGGCGGCGTGCTCGGCCCCGGTCAGCAGGCGGAAGCTCATGTCCACGGCGCGCAACTGCAGGGCGATATAGGGCACCACACCGACCACGGCGACCAGCGTGGCCAGTGCTGCCAGCCCGGCGCTCTTGCCATAGCGCGCGGCCAGCAGGTCCGGCACCGACGACACCCGGTGCCGCTGGCACAGGGCAATGAATCGCGGCAGAAACAGCGGAAACAGCACCGCAACCAGGGTCGGGCCGAGGTAGATGGGAAGAAATCCCAGACCGCTGTCGGCGGCAATGCCGACCGAGCCGTAAAAGGTCCACGAGGTGCAGTAGACCGCCAGCGACAGCGTGTAGACCAGCGGCGACGTGGTTCGTCGTCCGGGACGACGATCGACCAGCCAGGCCACCAGAAACAGCAGACCGATCCATGCGGCGGCCAGCGCCAGCGCGACCAGTGTCATGGCGCGCGCTTGTTCATGCGCGGCGAGACGCCAGCGCCGTCCCCGCGATGATGACCGCCCAGACGCTGAACAGCCAGAGCGCGCTCACTTGATGAAAATCCACCAATGCCAGCAATGGCGGCAACATCGCCATGCCGCCCAGGCCAAACAGGGCCCACAAGCGCGCTTTTCGCATTTGGGTCGTCTCCTTTTTACAGGCCGTTCACTGTAAACGGACCGACACCCTGCGGTGTCGGTCCGTCCCTCTGCAGGCGATCCGGCGACGGTTCTCTGGCCGTGCCGGACGACCGGATCAGAATGCCAGCTTGGCCCCGAACTGCAGCCGGGTGAAGGCCCCCTCGGTGCCATCAAAGTTTTCCTTCTGGGCGCTGATGAGTTCCACCCCGAAGGTCAGGGGCTTGACCGGCGAGTACAGGTAGTTCACGTGAACGCTGCTGGCCACATCCAGACCACCGCCGTCCTCGTCACCCGAAAACGCCCCGAGCACGATGCTGGAACGGGCCTTGTCATTCCAGTGATGCCGGTAGGCCACGAAACCGGCGACCAGATCGTTGGTTTCAATGCTGCCATCGCTGAGGACGCGCCCGTCCTCATTGCCGATCACGCCCACATAGCGGCCCAGGCCACTGCCGGCTGTCAGCATGAACTTGAGGTCATCCTTGCCGAAGGCAAACTTGCCGGACAGGCTCAGTCCGCCGCCGACCTTGGACTCATCTGTACCCGCAGCATCCTGCACGCTGATGTTGCGGATCAGGCCCGCCAGCACGAGTGAACCAAAGTTCATCCGCAGGGCGATGTCCGGCAACATGTTGTCGTCTTCGTTGAGGACCGAACCATCCGGCAACGTCACCCGCGATTGCGGGTTTTCCACAGCCACCTGGAAATTCCCGGAGGTGTAGCGAATCTGGGGCTGGCGGATGAACACCGTGCTTTCCGCCGGGCCGATGAAGTCAATGGTTTCCGGCAGCGCGCCAACGTTGAAGAAGGTGGACCAGGTCTGACCCATCAGCCAGTTGCCGTAGCTGAGGAAGGCGTGACGGATGCGCGGCGAGGAACTGTTGCTGACCAGTTCGTTGCCCTGCGCACTTTCCATGAAGTCCAGCTCGATAAACGAGGTGACCTTTTCGCCCCCCAGATCGGTGACGGTCTTGAAGTTGAAACGGGTCTGCTTGGCATGCATGTCGAACACGGTCTTGCCTTCGCCGCTGGGGTCGTCGTTGGGAATGCCCAGACGTGCGCCGCGATAGTAGTCGCGTGCCGGCCCCGTCATCTCGCCGTCAGATTGGGTAATCATCGCGTCCAGCTTGATGTAGCCGCCGACCGTCAACTGGGTATTGCCCAGGTCCACCGTCACGGCCGATGCGACCGGTGCGGTCAATGCCAGTCCGGCGACCGCCATGCCCAGCAGGGCCTTGGAAGATGAGTTCATGTGTTGTCTCCTCACTGTCGTTCGCCGGAATTGGCGTCGCAGCACAGGTTCCGCCTGAAGTTCCGCGGCGTCCATTAGTCCATGGTCGAAAGCCCCAGGCCCTTGCGACCAATGTCGCAGGCTGCGGCGGGCCTGTCGGGACATCCGGCAATCACTCGACTTCCCGCCATTGCCATAGCCATTCGCACAGGCAGCCCCCTAGAATCATGCGCATGAGTGATCTCGCCGCCCTGGCCGCCCGCCGCACTGCGCTCGGTGCCGACCCGGCCTTCCCGGATGATGCGCTGGCCCTGGCCTGCTGTGACCTGGCCCTGTCCGCACTGCAGCAGCACAACTATGGTGTCGGCGCACTGATTATTGGCGGCAACGGGGCCATCCTGGCCTCAGCCGGCAACGCCGTTTTTGGCGAGCACATGAACTCCGCCGGCCACGCCGAGATGCGCGTCATCGATGCATTCGAACAGGACGCGCCCTGCCTGCCGCGCGACACGGAGCTGTTCGTCTTGCTGGAACCCTGCCCCATGTGCACGACCCGCGCGCTGTATGCCGGGATGCGGGCTGTGCGCTGGGTGATCCCCGACAAGGATGGCGGGATGCTGCACCGGGTTCGCCACCTGCCACCCGCCTGGCGCAACCTGGCCGGGTTGCAGCACCACAGCCCGGCACGCGTCAGCAAGGCGGTCTACGCCCTGTGCCACAGCATCACCCTGAGCGGCCTGGGCGACCGCCGTCAGCAATGGCGCAGGCACATGGGCCTGTAGCCACGCCGCGGTCGGCGCCAGCTGCTGCGACCATTGTCGGATGCCACCGCCGGAACAGGTCTTGTACATTGTGATCCGAAAGAGACACCTCGTTTGGAGTGAGACAGACCCATGAGCGAATACCCGATTCACCCGGTCCCCGACGCGCTGGCCCAGTCAGCGTGGATCGACAACGACAAGTACCTGGCCATGTATGCGGACTCGATCCGCGACCCGGATGCCTTCTGGGCCGAGCATGGCAAACGCCTGGACTGGATGACCCCCTACACCAAGGTCAAGAACACCTGCTACGACCTGGGCAAGGTCAGCATCAAGTGGTACGAAGACGGCGAACTCAACGTCAGCGCCAACTGCATCGACCGCCACCTGCCGGCCCGTGCCAACCAGACGGCCATCATCTGGGAAGCCGATGAACCGGGGCAGGACAAGAAGATCACCTATCAGCAGCTGCATGACGAGGTCTGCAAGCTGGCCAATGGTCTGAAGTCCCTGGGCATTGGCAAGGGCGATGTGGTGACCATCTACATGCCGATGATTCCCGAAGCGGCCTACGCGATGCTGGCCTGTGCCCGGATCGGCGCGGTGCACTCGGTGGTCTTCGGAGGGTTCTCCCCGGATGCCCTGGCCAATCGGGTCGAAGGCGGCCAGGCCAAGCTGGTCATCACCGCCGATGAAAGCGTGCGTGGCGGCAAGACCGTGCCGCTGAAGGCCAATGTGGACAAGGCCCTGGAACTGCCGGGCACCGAGTGCTGCAAGAACGTGCTGGTCGTGCAGCGTACCGGCGGCAACGTCGGTCGCGTGGACGGACGTGATGTGGACTACGGCGAACTGGTGGCCGCCCAGCCCAGCGCCTGCCCGCCGGAAAAGATCAACGCCGAAGACCCGCTGTTCATCCTCTACACCTCCGGCTCCACGGGCAAACCCAAGGGTGTCCTGCACACCTCGGGAGGTTACCTGGTCTATGCCTCCATGACCCACCAGTATGTCTTCGACTATCACGAGGGCGACATCTACTGGTGCACCGCGGACGTGGGCTGGATCACCGGCCACAGCTACATCGTCTACGGGCCGCTGGCCAACGGCGCGACCACGCTGATGTTCGAAGGCGTGCCCAGCTACCCGGACAATTCACGGTTCTGGGAGGTCTGCGACAAGCATCAGGTCAGCATTTTCTATACCGCACCGACCGCGATCCGCGCCCTGATGCGGGACGGCGACGCCCCGGTCAAGAAAACCTCGCGCCAGAGCATCCGTCTGCTCGGCTCGGTCGGCGAACCCATCAATCCCGAAGCCTGGGAGTGGTACTACCGGGTCGTTGGCGAGTCCCGCTGCCCCATCGTCGATACCTGGTGGCAAACCGAGACTGGCGGCATTCTGATTACCCCGCTGCCGGGCGCAACCGCGCTCAAACCGGGCTCGGCTACACGCCCCTTCTTCGGCGTGCAGCCCGCACTGGTGGATGACAAGGGGGACCTGCTCGATGGCGCCACCAGCGGCAACCTGGTCATCCTGGACTCCTGGCCCGGACAGATGCGGACCGTGTTCGGCGACCACGAACGTTTCGAGCAAACCTATTTCTCCACCTACCCCGGCATGTACTTCACCGGTGACGGGGCACGCCGCGACGAAGATGGCTACTACTGGATCACCGGTCGCGTGGATGACGTCCTGAACGTGTCCGGGCACCGGCTGGGCACGGCGGAAATCGAATCCGCCCTGGTCGCGCACGCCAAGGTGGCCGAAGCGGCCGTCGTCGGCTACCCCCACGACATCAAGGGCCAGGGCATTTACGTGTACGTGACGCTCAACGCCGGAGTAGAGCCCAGCGAGGAGTTGCGCGCCGAACTGCGGACCTGGGTCCGTTCCGAAATCGGCCCGATTGCCAGCCCTGACGTGCTGCAATGGGCTCCCGGCCTGCCGAAGACCCGCTCCGGCAAGATCATGCGCCGCATCCTGCGCAAGATTGCCGAGAACGAGTACGCTTCGCTGGGTGATACATCCACACTGGCCGACCCCAGTGTGGTCGACAACCTGATCAACGAGCACAAGGCACTCGTCGACTAGCGCCCCAAGCCGAAAAACGGGCGCGGTCACGATGCCGCGCCCGTCAACGGCACACCCGAGGGGACTCTCAGCATGCCTTCCTACGTACTGGTCGCGGATGACCACCCGCTGTTTCGCGCCGCGCTCAAGCAGGCCGTGGAAAGCACCCTGACCGATGCCGTCGTCATTGAGGCCGCATCGATGCAGGAGCTCGAATCCGCCGTCGAAGACGAACCCGACGCCGACCTGGCCCTGCTCGATCTGCACATGCCCGGGTCCCGCGGGTTCTCGTCACTGGCCTGGCTGCGCAGCCAGCACCCGCAAATTCCGGTCATCGTCGTTTCTGCACAGGACGATGCCCGCACCATCCGGCGTGCTGCCGACTTCGATGCCGCCGGCTTCCTTTCCAAATCCACGCCGCTGGAAGAGATCCGTGCAGCCATCGGGCAGGTGCTTGACGGTGAAACCATCTTCCCTGAACTGCCCGATGACGAAACCGGCGATGCCGAGATCGCGGCGAAGCTGGCCACCCTCACCCCGCAGCAGTTCCGCGTGTTCATGCACCTGGCCGACGGGTCGCTGAACAAGCAGATCGCCTACGATCTGAACGTCTCCGAGGCCACGATCAAGGCCCACATGACCGCCGTTCTGCGCAAACTCGGCCTGTACAGCCGGACCCAGGCCGCAGTATTGGCCCATCAATTGCAGGATGATGGCAGCGCCCCCCCCACGCTGGCAGACGACAGCGACTGATACACGCTATGGCGCTCGCGTCGGTTTCGCTGCAGTCCATCCAGCTTTCGGCCTAGCATACGAGGCCATGCTTTTGAGAGACCGCAGTCCATGATTCCTCCTCTGGTTTCAGTTCGTGAATTTATGCGTCTGGGCGCATCCGGCGGCATCGTGCTGATGATTGCCGCCGTCCTTGCCATGATCATGGCGAACTCGCCACTGGCCTGGGTATACGATCTGCTGTTGAACCTCCCGGTCGAAGTCCGGGTGGGGCCACTGGAAGTCGCCAAGCCGCTGCTGTTGTGGATCAACGACGGTTTGATGGCGATCTTCTTCTTTCTGGTGGGCCTCGAACTCAAGAAGGAAGTCCTTGAAGGCGCCCTGTCGGACCCCCGCCAGGTGGTACTGCCTATCATCGGTGCCATCGGCGGCATGGCGGCACCGGCGCTGGTCTATGTGCTGATCAACCAGGGTGACCCCGCAGCCCTGCAGGGCTGGGCCATCCCTGCGGCAACCGATATCGCCTTCGCGCTGGGGATCCTCTCCCTGCTGGGCGACCGGGTACCGCCAAGCCTCAAGATCTTTCTGGTGTCTCTGGCCATTTTCGACGACATGGGCGCAATCGTGATCATCGCGTTGTTCTACACCGCCGACCTGTCGGTGACTGCCCTGCTGGTTGCCGTGCCCTGTCTGCTGGCACTGTTCATCATGAACCGTCGCGGTGTGGGCCAGATCGCTCCCTACATGCTCGTCGGCGTGGTCATGTGGCTGGCCGTGCTGAAGTCCGGTGTGCATGCCACGCTGGCCGGTGTGGCACTGGCCCTGTTCATCCCGATGCGCGATGAAGAAGACCCGAACCAGTCACCGGTGATCACCCTGGAGCACGACCTGCGCAACGTGGTGGCGTTCAGCATCCTTCCGCTGTTCGCGTTCGCCAATGCCGGCATCTCGCTCAAGGGCGTGGGTTTTGACGCCATGCTGCATCCGATCCCGCTGGGTATCGCTGCCGGCCTGTTCATCGGCAAGCAGCTCGGCGTTTTCAGCCTGTGCTGGGCCGCCGTCAAACTGGGCTGGGGTCGTCTGCCGGAAGGTGTCAGCTGGCTGCAGCTGTACGGCGTCGCGCTGATCAGCGGCATCGGTTTCACCATGAGTCTGTTCATCGGCTCGCTGGCCTTCGACAAGACGGGCATTGACCGTTTCTTTGACGAGCGCCTGGGCATCATGGTCGGGTCGCTGCTCTCCGCAGTTGCCGGGTATCTGGTGCTGCGCTTCGCCAGCCCCAAACCGGAACCCCTTCCGGAGTCCTCAGCCGCTTCCGGCTGACGCGTCATTCGGCGCATAAAAAAAGGCGAGCCCGGTGGCTCGCCTTTTTTGTTGGCTGTGCCCAGGACTATTGCGGGCTGGCGGTCAAGGTGTAGGCACCGGAACCGCTGTAGGACTCGACCTTCCAGCGGTAAGTGCCGGCGCTGCCGTTGTAGCTGATGCTTTCGACCGAGCTGGTGCTGGTCGAGCTGCTGGCATTGCTCCAGCTGCAACCGAAGAGACCGCAGCTGTAGCGTTGCAGGCGCAGGTCGAAATCGGTGCCGCCGGGGCCGACCAGATCACCCTCGAGCAGGCCACCGGCGTGCTCGAAACCGGCTTCGCTGGCGTGGTAATTGGCATCACCACTGCCGCTCAGGGTGCCTTCGTATTCCCCCGTGTTGCCCCCACCGGTGCTGCCGGCTTCCACCGTCACGGACTGACTGCTGCTGGCGGTCTGTGCCGCGGTATCGGTCACCGTCAGCGTCACGCTGTAGGTCCCGGCCTGAGCAAAGGTGTAGTTCACGACGGCACCGTTGGCACTGTTGCCGTCGCCAAAGCTCCAGCTGTAGTCGGCAATGCCGTAGTCATCACTGGAAGCGTTCGCATCAAAGTCGCAGCTCAGATCCGTGCAGCTGACCGTGAAAGCCGCCGTCGGGGCGTTGTCCACCGGCGGTGTAACCGCTCCATCAGAGTCCAGGTACAGCAGCAGGTTCGGCGTGTTCGCACTGACAGAAGTCAGCGTGCCCACCGTAGCCGAATCGAGAATGGCCTGCGTAAGATCAGCCGGCGTCAGCGTCGGCGACTGCGACAGCAACACCGCGGCAACGCCCGCTGCATGCGGACTCGCCATCGACGTTCCGCTCATGGTTTGCGAACCGGTATTGTTGTTGTAGTGCGCTGCGGTAATGCTGCTGCCCGGGGCAAACAGATCCACGCAACTGCCATGGTTCGAGAACGAGGACTGCTTGTCGGCGCTGTCACTGGACGCAATGGTCAGCGCCAGCGGCTCGGCAGAAGGCGACGTGGTGCAGGCGTCGGTACTGTCGTTGCCGGCAGCAACCACCGGCAGAATACCCGCGTTGTACAGCGCGGCAGCAGCATCTTCCTGCGCCTGCGAGCGCCCGTTCACCGTTCCCAGCGACATGTTCACCACCGCGGGGAATTCGGCGTTGTCAGCAACCCATTCCATGCCGGCGATGATGTCGCTGCCGGAACCGGATCCCAGGCAGTCCAGCACGCGCACCGTGTGGATGGTGGCCTGCTTGGCAATGCCCCAGGTCGTGCCCATTGCGGTGCTCGCTACGTGGGTGCCGTGGCCGTTGCAGTCGTCCCAGTCATCCGGGTCGGCACTGAAGAAGAGGCCCGTCGACACGAAGTTCCGCGAGGCCCCCAGACGCCCGGCGAACTCGACATGGTCCGGGTTGATCCCGGTATCAATGACATAGACGTGCGCACCCGCGCCGGCACCATCGGGGTAGCTGAAGTTCCCGTCCAGCGGCAGATCCGCCTGATCGACGCGGTCGATCCCCCAGGTGGCATTGCCCTGCACCGCGGTGGCGACCGCCATGCGGTCCTGCTCGATACGGGCGACCAGCGGGTTCTGGCCAAGCAGAGCGGCCTGCTCGGCACTCATCCGGGCCGAGAAGCCAAACAGGACGGTGTCGTAGGTGTGCAGCAAGGCCGCACCCGGCGTCGCCGCCAGCAGACTGGACACGGCGTTGTCGAGGTCGCTCACCAGCGGGGCCTGCAGACTGACGATGTACTGGTTGTCGATCAGGCCGAGGTCATCGGCAGCCTGCGCGGTTACGCTCAGGGCGATGCCTGCAGCCAGGGAAATCAGGGTTTTGTGCATATTCTCGTTGCGGCCCGGTGGGCCTGTGGAAGTACGCCGGCCATTCTGCGAACCCCCTCCCCGGCTGTCTGTAGTGCAGCCGTCCATCTGCTGTGCTGATTTCACTACACGGCAGACCGGGTCACTTGCCTGTACCACGAATCGATCAGGTGGCAGGTGCCGGGCGCCCCATACAGCCCGGATGTCCGCTTTGGCCCGGAGGCTACGTATTCCCCTGCAGGAGTTTTCACGAGCCGGACACATGCGACGTTTTGACCTGTACCGCAGCCGCGATGGCCTGACCCATGCCGTGGAAGACAACGCACAACTGCGTGCAAAGCACCCGGAGGTTGCCGCCTACACCCGCATCAGCACCGAAAGCGTCGCAGAAACCGTCGCCATGCACGCCGTTCTGCGCTCCGGAGGCACGGTCTGCCGTGTGGGCCGGCGCATCTGGCATACCGAGGCCCTGCTTGCCTGCGTCCCCTGAGGTGCACGGCACCGCGGCAACCCGCCTGCCTCGAACATGGTGACTGCGAAGGCTCCGTCAGGGCGCAAGCCGGGTAATGCGCCAGTCGCCATCCTGCTCGCGCAGGTACTCGAAACGGTCATGCAGGCGGTCCTCACCGCCCTGCCAGAACTCGAAACGGCTCGGCGTGACCCGGAAACCACCCCAGTGGTCCGGTAGCGGAATTTCGCCCTGGGCGAATTTTTCTTTCATGCGCGCAAACTGATTGAGCAGCGCGGAGCGCGAGGTCAGCGGGTGGCTCTGGTGCGACGCCCACGCCGCCAGCTGGCTGTCGCGTGGCCGGCTCAGGAAATACTTCAGGGACTCGCTCGCCGGAATCTTCTCTGCGACACCGCGCACCTTGACCTGCCGTTCCAGCCAGTGCCAGGGAAAGTGCAGACTCACCCGGGGGTTGGCGGCAATGTCCGCAGCCTTGCTGCTGCCATAGTTGGTGAAGAAGACGAACCCGCGCGGGTCCAGTTGCTTGAGCAGCACGATCCGCTGCGAGGGCTGGCCCTCTGCATTGACGGTGGCCAGTGTCATGGCCGTCGGGTCGGGGATATCCGCAGCCATGGCATCTTCCATCCAGGCCTTGAACTGCTCGAAGGGGTCGTCAGCAAGGTCATCCCGGCGCAGGCCGCCCTGCAGGTAGTTTCGGCGGATCTGATCCAGATTCATCACGGCAGCGCATCCTGGCGGCTGCTCAGCCGCCCAAAACACGCAATCTTAACCAATCACCGTCACTGCCAGCGAGAACCGACAGCGCCGGCCCGGCTACTCGGGCTCGAGCATAGCGACGAACTGGCTGAGCGCCCGGGTAAACTCCTCGGCGA